>NZ_JBFTNO010000001.1:0-46222 GCF_056397525.1 Arthrobacter sp. 05L45_2
GAGCTGGGGCAGGACGAGGACGACGCCGACTCCATGGCGGACGCCGCCGCGGAACTCGAATCCGTCCGTAAGGCGTTGGCTGACCTGGAAGTGGTCACCCTGCTCTCCGGGGAATTCGACGAGCGCGAGGCCGTGGTCACCATCCGGGCCGGCGCCGGCGGCGTGGATGCCGCAGACTTCGCCGACATGCTGCTGCGGATGTACCTGCGCTGGGCCGAGCGCCACGGCTACCCCACCACCATCATGGACACCTCCTACGCGGAAGAAGCCGGGCTGAAGTCCGCCACGTTCGAGGTCAAGGCCCCGTACGCCTACGGCACGCTCAGCGTCGAGGCAGGCACCCACCGCCTCGTCCGGATCAGCCCCTTCGATAACCAGGGCCGCCGCCAGACGTCCTTCGCCGCCGTCGAGGTCATCCCGCTGATCGAGCAGACCGACTCCATCGAGATCCCGGACAACGATATCCGCGTGGACGTCTTCCGCTCCTCCGGCCCGGGCGGACAGTCCGTCAACACCACGGACTCCGCCGTCCGGCTGACCCACATCCCAACCGGCACCGTGGTGTCCATGCAGAACGAGAAGTCGCAGCTGCAGAACCGTGCGGCCGCCTTGCGTGTGCTGCAGTCCCGCCTCCTGCTGCTCAAGAAAGAGCAGGAAGACGCCGAGAAGAAGGCGTTCGCCGGCGACGTGAAAGCTTCCTGGGGCGACCAGATGCGCTCCTACGTGCTCAACCCGTACCAAATGGTCAAGGATCTCCGGACCGAACACGAAGTGGGCAACACCTCCGCAGTGTTCGACGGCGAAATCGACGACTTCATCGACGCCGGGATCCGCTGGCGGACCGATAACCGCAACGCCGAAAAGTAGCGCCGGAATCCCGCGACACGCCCCCGCGTTCCGGCGTCGGGGACGTTGTCCCTGCGTATAGTCGGAGGGCCGGTGCCCTACTTCCCCCAAAAGAAAGCCCGCGCCCCGGCAGCAGAACTGGTCTGAAACATGCCCGGCTCCTGCAGGGTACTAGGGCCATGATCCGTTTCGAAAATGTCACCAAGGTCTATGACCAGAACGCGCGGCCGGCGCTGGACTCGATCAACCTTGAGATCGACCGCGGCGAGTTCGCCTTCCTCGTGGGTGCCTCCGGTTCCGGCAAGTCGACGTTCCTCCGGCTGGTGCTGAAGGAAGACCGCGCCTCCTCGGGCACCGTCTACGTCGCCGGACAGAATGTGGCGAAGATTTCCAGCTGGCGGGTCCCGCGGCTCCGTCGGGGGATCGGCGTCGTGTTCCAGGACTTCCGCCTGCTGCCGCAAAAAACCGTGTTCGCCAACGTCGCCTTCGCCATGCAGGTTATCGGCCGCAGCCGCAGCGTCATCCGCGAGACTGTCCCCGAAGTCCTCAAGACCGTGGGCCTGGAAGGCAAGGAAAACCGCCTTCCGCACGAGCTCTCCGGCGGCGAGCAGCAGCGCGTGGCGATCGCCCGCGCCGTCGTCAACCGTCCCGGCATCCTGCTGGCCGATGAGCCCACCGGCAACCTCGACCCGACCACGTCCATGGGCATCATGGGCGTCCTCGACAAGATCAACCAGAACGGCACCACCGTGGTGATGGCCACCCACGACGACGACATCGTCAACGAGATGCGCAAACGCGTGGTGGAACTGCGCAACGGCGTGGTGATCCGCGACGAGGCCAAGGCCCTCTACACCTCGATGATGCCCGTGGTAGGCCAGTCCCGCAGGCTGCGGGACGCGAGCGGCCGGCAGGCGTCCGACGTCGACGCCGCCCAAAGCGAAACCCGGCGCGCGGGGGAGGGAGCACTGTGAGGCTCGCATTCATCCTCGGCGAAATCGGCAGCGGCCTGCGCCGCAACCTTTCCATGGTGGTTTCCGTCATCCTCGTGACCTTTGTRTCSCTGACGTTCGTTGGYGCMGCYGGMATGCTGCAGMTGCAGATCAACCAGATGAAGGGCTACTGGTACGACAAAGTCCAGGTKGCGGTCTTCCTCTGCAGCGACGGGTCGACGGCGCCCGGCTGCGCCTCCGGTCCCGTGACCCAGGAGCAGCAGGCCAACCTGCGCAAGCTGCTCCAGTCCCCGTCCGTGGCGCAGTACGTCAACGATTTCCAGTTCGAATCCAAGGACGAGGCCTTCAAGCACTTCAAGGAGCAGTTCTCCAATTCGCCGATCGTGGACTCGGTCACCCCGGACCAGCTTCCCGCCTCCTTCCGCATCAACCTGAAGGACCCGGAAAAGTACGAGGTCATCAGCGAAAACTTCTCCTCGCAGCCCGGTGTTGAATCCGTCATCGACCAGCGGCAGCTCCTGGAGCGGCTGTTCTCGGCGATGAACGCGGCCTCCCTGGTGGCCGTCAGCATCGCCGGCGTGATGATTGTCTGCGCCATCCTGCTGATAGCCACCACCATCCGGCTCTCGGCCTTCAGCCGACGCCGGGAGACCGGCATTATGCGCCTGGTGGGTGCTTCCAAGACAGTAATCCAG
The DNA here is from genome assembly GCF_056397525.1 of Arthrobacter sp. 05L45_2. Classification (NCBI taxonomy): domain Bacteria; kingdom Bacillati; phylum Actinomycetota; class Actinomycetes; order Micrococcales; family Micrococcaceae; genus Arthrobacter; species Arthrobacter sp. 05L45_2. Next base: position 2,495 of record NZ_JBFTNO010000001.1, read on the forward strand.
CTGCCCTTCATCCTGGAGGGCGTGATTGCCGCCGTTATTGGCGCTGCCCTGGCCTCCGGCACACTGTGGGCCGTCGCGCACTTCTTCCTGGGCGAGGTCCTGTCCAAGCAGTACCCGGACACCGCCTTCATTTCCCCCGGGCAGACCCTGATCCTGGCTCCGGCCCTGATTGGCCTGGGCGTCCTGCTGGCCGGGACATCATCACTCCTGACCCTCCGCCGCTACCTGCGGGTCTAGCCTTGCGCAACGAAGAGGAACGCTCATGAACCCGATGGTCCGACGCACCGCACCGGCCCGCACCCCCAACCGCCGCGGCCGTATGATCAGCGCCGCGGTGGCACTGGTCCTCGCCGCCAACCTCGGCGCGTCCACTCCGGTGGCATTCGCCGACTCGCTCGAGGACCAGCAGGCCGCCCTCCGGGCGGAGGCCCAGCGGGCCCAGCAGTCGCTCGAGTTCGTCGACGGGAAAATCGCCAAGGCCGCCGGCGACCTCGTCCTGTACCAGGGCCAGCTGCCCGGGGCCCAGCAGGCGCTGCTCGACGCGCAGGGCCGTGTGGCCGGCGCTGTCAGGGAAGTCGAAGCCCTCGCAGCCCGGGTGGATCTGGCCCAGCAGAACAAGGCCAAGATCACCCAGCAGCTGGAAAACGACAAGCAGAAGATCAACGACACCCGGAAACTGATCGGACAGATCGCCACGCAGGCGTACAAGTCCGGTGGGGTGCCCTCCAACCTCTCGCTGTTCTTCGGCTCCAACAAAAGCGGTAGCCTGACCGACACGATCGACCTCGCGGACCAGGCCCTGCGCAGCCAGAACTCCGCGATGGACAAGCTGACGCAGCAGAACGCCACCAACGTGAACTCCCAGGCACGCCTGCAGGCCGTCGAGGCCGAGATCGCCGATCTCAAGGCCAAGGCCGACGAGGCTCTGGTCCGCGAGAAAGCGGCGCGGGACGAGGCGGAAGCCCAAAAAGCCAAGGTGGACAAGCTCATCGCGGACACCTCCCGCCTGAGCAGCCAGCTCAAGGCCGCCAAGCCCGGCATCCAGAGCCAGATCGCCCAGGTGAAGTCCCGCCAGGCCGCCGTCGCCGCGGAAATCGTCGAACGCGACCGGAAACTGCGTGAGGCCTGGGAAGCCGAGCAGCGCCGGATCGCGGCGGCAGCAGCTGCCGCGGCCGCCGCAGCAGCCCGGGCCCAGGGCCAGGCTCCGCCCCCGCCGGCGCCCTACGTTCCGGCGCCTCCGGGACCGGCATCGGCGTTCGGCCTGCGCAGCCCCTTCAACGGCATCCCGATCACCTCGGGCTTCGGCTGGCGTGCGACCCCGCCGGGTACCATCGACTTCTACGGCCAGGGCGGCTACATGCACACGGGCATCGACTTCGGCGCCCCCTGCGGCACTCCGGTCTACGCCCCGGCAGCCGGCACCGTCTTCTCCGCAGGCTGGGGTAACGACGGCGGCGGCTACCACGTGAAGATCTCCCACGGCGTTGTCCAGGGCAACTCGCTGACGACGATCTTCTACCACAACACCTCCGTGGTGGTCTCGGACGGCCAGCAGGTCAGCCAGGGACAGCTGATCGCGTACTCGGGCACCACCGGTAACTCCACCGGCTGCCACTCCCACTTCGAGACGTGGGTCAACGGCCAGGCCGTGGACCCGATGGGCCTGCTCTAGACTGGAACTGACCCAACGTAACGACTGAGGAGTTTTACCGTGCCTAAAGAAAGTGGCCGGAAGGTAGTGGCCACCAACCGCAAGGCCCGGCACGACTACCACATCATGGATACCTATGAGGCGGGCATCGCACTCATGGGCACCGAAGTGAAGTCCCTGCGCGAGGGCCATGCGTCCATGGTCGACGGCTTCTGCACGTTCTACAACGATGAGCTGTGGATGGAGGGCATCCACATCCCCGAGTACAACCAGGGGAGCTGGACCAACCACGCCGCACGGCGCCGCCGCAAGCTGCTGCTGCACCGCGATGAACTGACCAAGATCTCGCACAAGATCCGCGAGTCGGGCTTCACGATCGTGCCCCTGCAGCTGTACTTCGTCGACGGGCGCGCCAAAGTGGAGATCGGCGTCGCCCGCGGCAAGAAGGAATACGACAAGCGCCAGACCCTGCGCGAGCAGCAGGACAAGCGCGAGGCCCTGCGGGTGATGCGCGAGCGTAACCGCGCCTGACCTCAGGGTCGGGGCCGCGGGCGGTGCCCGGCCCGCCCTACTGCGCCGGGGAATGATTCCGGCGGACGGTGCGTTATGCTTGATAGTCCGGGAAGGATCGAACAGATCCGGACCGGTTTGGTAACAAAATACGGGGATGATCGGTTTCGACGATGTTAGTCGCGACAGGTGAAGCGGGCCGAGGATGCAGAATTATCTCGTAAACGCTGTCTGCAAACCAATAAGTGCCGAATCAAAACGCACTGACTTCGCTCTCGCTGCCTAAGCAGTAAGACAGTCCGTCAGCCCGAGGTTGCTATTGCCCCGGATCCTGGCGTCATTTAGATAGCCACTGCTGTTTACCTCCGTCATCGGGGTGAACGGGACTCTTAGATGACTGGGCCCGGATCGGCCAGCTGTTTGCAGCATGGCCGGGGCCGAGAAAATCCGACGCAAACTGCGCCCGGAGAAGCCCTGACAACACGACATCGGACGGGGGTTCAATTCCCCCCATCTCCACAGCAGGAACCCCGGGAGCGGGGCTCCACCCCGTAGCAAAAGGCCGGAAGCATCAGCTTCCGGCCTTTTTGTTTGCTCACACGGTCAGCGCTTCTTGATGTGCGCTACCGGGTCAGTGTGCTCATCGACAATGTGCTTGGCCTTCTTATCGGCCCGTTTTTCCTTGATGGTTTTGACCGGCTTCTTGGTGAGGTGCCGGTGCGGCGACTTGTCAGGCATTGCGCGCTCCCTAAAGGTGGGGGCCCGGGATGAGCCCGTGCTTTTAAGGCTACGCTCCGGGTACCTCAACGTCCACGATGCCGATGAACCGGTTCCCGACGCCCTCGTACTCGCTGCGGACCAGTCCGTCGTCCAGGGGAGGAAGCTCGTAGGGGGAGTGGTGCGCGCAGCAGACGTGGCTGAAGTCAGGCCACCACTTCTTGGGCCGCGCGGTTTCTGCGAACCCGCACACGGCACAGGTCAGCTGGACCCACACCGGGCGCTTGCCCGTGCGGTTGGCCCGGGACTGAAGCAGCCACGCCGGCGGGCTGTCGAGGAGCTCGCCCAGTTCGGCCTCGGACAGGCGGGTCGGGATACCGTGACGGTTGGCCATTTCCAGCGGAATATCAAGGATCTGGGCAGCTTCTCGTCTCGTAACCATCCCTCAACTTTACGCGATCCGGGGATGCGGACCGTCAGCGGGCCCCCGGTGCTAGGCTCATTCCAAACCCGGTGCCCCGCCGTCAGGCAGGCAGTGAGGAAAGCAGCAGCCATGCCCGGCACCCCCGCCGCAGCCTTGTCAGTCCTGGAACGACGTGTCCTCTACGTCGCGATCGTCGCGTCCTTCATCGCCTTCCTTGACGGCTCGGTGGTCAACCTGGCCCTCCCCGCCATCAGCCGCGAACTCGGCGGCGGACTGGTGGTCCAGCAGTGGGTGGTGRACGCCTACCTGCTCACGCTCGGGGCGCTGATCCTGGTGGCCGGCTCCCTCTCGGACCAGTTCGGCCGAGTCCGCGTCCTGCAGTGGGGCCTCGCCGGCTTCACCGCCACCTCGGTCCTCTGCGGCCTCGCCTGGAGCGGCGAATCGCTGATTGTGGCGCGTGGCCTGCAGGGTGTGGCCGGCGCCCTGCTGGTGCCCAGTTCGCTGGCCCTGATCGTGACGGTCTTCAGCGGACCGGCCCAGTCAGCGGCGATCGRCAAGTGGTCCGCCTGGACCTCCGGCGCCATCGTGGCCGCTCCCGTACTCGGCGGTGTCTCCGTGGATGTCTTCACCTGGCGGGTTATTTTCTTCCTTAACATCGTCCCCGCGGTTGCGGTGTGGCCCGCCCTCCGGCGGCTGCGCGAACTGGACCTGGGCCGCGCCCCCGGCAGCAGCATCGACGTCACCGGAACCATCCTGGCAATCATCGGCCTCGGCGGCGTTGTGTATGCCTTTATCGAACGCGGCACCCTCGGCTGGGGCTCTCCGCAGGTCTGGATCCCGCTGGTAGTGGGCCTCGCCGGTCTCGCGGGCTTCCTGCTCCATGAACGCCGGACCCCGGCCCCCATGATGCCCCTGCGGCTCTTCACCATCCGGAACTTCGGCTGGGGCAACGTGGCCACGACGGTGATCTACGGTGCCCTGAGCCTGGGATTCTTCGTCCTGGGACTGTTCCTGCAGCAGGTCGCCGGGCTGGGTGCGACGGCGGCGGGCGTCGCCATGCTGCCCTCCACGCTGATCCTGCTCCTGCTGTCCTCCAAGGTAGGAACGCTCTCCGGCCGCTTCGGTCCCCGCTGGTTCATGACGGCCGGGCCGCTGCTCTGCGCCGCCGGGTTCCTGATGATGCTCGGCATCGGGCTGCCGCTGGACTACTTCGCCCAGGTCTTCCCGGGGCTGATGGTGTTTGGCGTCGGCCTGGCGGTCACCGTGGCGCCGTTGACCGCGGCGATCCTGGGCGCCGTGGTGCCTGAGGAAGCCGGCATCGGCTCCGCGGTGAACAACGCCGTCGCCCGCATCGCCGGGCTGGTGGCTATCGCCTTCGCCGGGCTGATCACCGGGCCGGTGATCACGACGTCGGGCCTGCACGCCACGGCGGCGGTCACCGCCGCACTCTTCCTGGTGGGTGCCGCGGCGTCCGCCGTCGGCATCCGGAACCCGCCGCAAACCGCGGTGGAGAGCTAACGGGCCAGGGCCACGCCGAGGGCCGCCGCGGCGAGTCCCGCCGCCAGGTTGACGGCGACATTGAGGGCGGCGGCGCGGTAGCGCGCCTCGCTGACCAGCCTGATGGTGGCCGTGGTCCAGGAACTGAATGTGGTCAGGCCGCCGGCCAGGCCGCTGGCCACCGCCGCCTGCCATTCCGCACCGAGGCCCAGGTGCGGCGTCACGCCTAGGGACAGCCCGATGATGAAGGACCCGACGACGTTGACCGCCAGGGTGGCCCACGGCCAGTGCGGGTGGGGTCCGGGCCGGTGCGCGAACCAGGAGTCGACGGCGAAACGGAGCAGGGCGCCGGCTATGCCGAAGGCCCCCACCAGCAGCGCGGCGGTCATTGGGCAGTCCCGCTGAGGTCGGCCAAGGCTTTGCCGGACTTCCACCCGGCCGCGGCCGCCTCCAGTCCCAGGACCAGCGACAGGGCCAGGTAGGCCAGCCAGACGGCATGGAAGCCGCCCCGGATCAGCTGGTCGACGGCCAGGGCCAGGGCCGAAAACGTGGTGAAGGAACCCAGCAGGCCCGGGCCGAGGCCGGCCCTGAGCCAGAACGCAGTCCGGGGACGGGCGATCCAGAGCGTGGTGAGGGCCGCCAGGACGAAGCTGCCCAGGACGTTGATCGCAAGGGTGGTCCAGGGGACGCCGCCTGGCGCCTCGGGGAACACCAGGCCCGCGCCATAGCGCAGTTCGGTCCCGATCAGGCCGCCGACGGCGACAGCTGCCCAGGCCCGCCAGCCCGGGAGCCCCGGCCGCGCGGCGGGGCGTGGTTGAGGTGTGCGGTTCATGGTGCRCCCCTTAACGGTCCGCGACGCTGCAGCCGGAGTGGGCCGCGTCGCTGTGGACCCAGAGGGCCGCCGCGACCTCGTCGGCGAGGTCGACGTCGCGCATGACGCCTCCGGCGCCGATGCGGACCATCAGCGGGCCGCCGAACGGTTTGCGTCCCAGGACCTCGACGTCGGCGTCCAGATCGATCTGTTCAGCGGCGAGGTAGCGGAGCAGTTCGGGGTTCTCGTCGCTGATGCGGGTGATTCGGCCGGTGTGGCCCTTATCGAGTTCGCTCATCCGGTAAGCGGGCGGCATCAGGACGGAGCCGTCCGCCGCCGGGATCGGGTCGCCGTGCGGGTCCCGGACCGGGTGGCCCAGCTTGGCAGCCATCCGCTCGATGAACGTTTCGGAGACGGCGTGCTCAAGCAGTTCCGCCTCGTCGTGGACCTGGTCCCAGCGGTACCCGAGCTCCTGGACCAGGAACGTTTCGATCAGCCGGTGCCGCCGCACCATCGAGAGGGCCAGCCGGACGCCGTCGTCGGTCAGGGTCACGGCGCTGTATGGTTTGTGGTCCACCAGGCCCTGGTCCTTGAGTTTGCGGACCATCTCCGAGACCGAGGAATTCGCGACGCCCAGCCGCTGGGCAAGTTGGGTGGAGGTGATCGGCTTGTCCTGCCACTCCGTAAAGGAGTAGATGACCTTGACGTAGTCCTCGATCGAGGAGGAGGGCGGACTGGTCTTCACAGTCCCCAGCCTACCGTCCGGCGGCGCCGGTGAAGGTGAGCCACAGCAGCACCAGGTTCAGCGCGACCACCAGGACGACGCTGACTATGGCGGCCACCCGCAGCGCCATCCCGTCGGCGAACTGGCCCATCAGGGAACTGTTGCTGGTCAGCACCACCAGCGGAACCAAGACGAACGGGATTCCGAAGCTCAGCACCACCTGGCTGAGGACCAGCGCCCAGGTGGGGTCGAAGCCGACGGCCAGCAGCACGACTGCCGGGATCAGGGTCAGCACCCGGCGCGTCATCAGCGGGATCCTGATCTTCAGCAGGCCCTGCATGATGGTGCCGCCGGCGTAGCAGCCCACCGAGGTGGAGGCCAGGCCCGAAGCCAGCAGGCCGACGGCAAAAACCACACCGACCACGGGGCCGAGGCTGGCGGAGATGGCCGAATGGGCGCCCTCGATGGTGTCAGTTCCCTCGACGCCGCCGAGGGTGGATGCGGCCAGGAGCAGCATGCCGATGTTGACGATGCCGGCGACGGCCAGGGCGGCCACAACGTCCCAGCGGGTGGCCCTGACCAGCCGCGACATCGCGTGTGGCGGGACGTGCAGGTGTGGGTTGGGCCGGTGCCGGTCGCGGGAGAGGGCCGAGTGGACGTAGATGGCGTKCGGCATCACGGTGGCCCCGAGCATACTCGCAGCCAGCAGCACGGTGTCCGGTCCCTGGAAGGCCGGTACCAGCCCGGCCAGCACACCACCCGGATCGGCGGGGCTGATGAACAGGCCGGCCAGGAACCCGACGGTGATGATGCCGAGCAGGAACATGATGACGAACTCGAAGGGCCGCTGCTGGTTCCGGCTCTGGACAGCGAGCAGCACCATCGAAACGCCGCCGACAATCACTGCGCCCAGGGGGAGGGGGAGGCCGAACAGCAGGTAGAGGGCCACGGCGCCGCCCACCACCTCGGCAAGGTCGGTTGCCGCGGCCACGATTTCGGCCTGGACCCAGAAGGCACGGCGCCAGGCGGGCCTGAGCCGCTCACCGAGGATCTCCGGCAGGCTTTTCCCCGTGACGATGCCGAGCTTGGCGGACTGGTACTGGACCAGCACGGCCATCGCGTTCGCGGCGACCAGGACCCAGACCAGCAGGTACCCGTACTTGGCGCCGGCGGTGAGGTTCGCCGCGACGTTGCCGGGATCGACATAGGCGATGGCAGCGACGAAGGCTGGACCGAGCAGGCCAAGCAGCGCCCTGCGCCGGCCCCTGACCTTTCGGGCCGGGGGCTGGGCATCGGGGCGGGGTTGGTGTCCTGTTACGTCCAGCACTGCGGGGCTCCCATTAAGTTTCCGAATGCCTGAACATAAAAGTTAGGCACACCGAAATCATAGGCGTGAGCGGGTGGCCCGTGCAATGGCCGTCGGCTGGATTGCCGGGGGAGTGGCCGGGTAGGGACTAGGCCTTGAAGGCGCGCCAGCTCTGCGTCAGGTAAGGCAGCGGAAGGATCTCGCCCGGAACGTGGCCGAGGTGCTCGTGCAGGTACCAGTCGAGGTTGCTAAGCACCTTCTGGCGGGTGGCCTCGCCGGCCCGCAGGTAGTAGCTGCGGGACTTGGCGAGTTCCATGAGGTCCTGCGTGCTGACCGGATCTTCCCAGCGGGTGAGGTGGCTTYCCAGCCCGGTGAACTCCGGGCCGACGGGCGGCCGGAAGTGGGGTTTGTGGACATCGCCGGCATGCATGATGCGGGAGAGCCGGTGTACCCAGGGCACGGAGGTGTCGAGCTGGTTCCAGATCAGGCCGAGGACCCCGTGCGGGCGCAGGATCCGCGCGGCCTCGGTGCTGGCCAGCAGGGGATCGCACCAGTGCCAGGCCTGGGCCACGGTGACGAGGTCGAAGGCGTCCGCCGGCAAGCCGGTACGTTCGGCGGTTCCCTCGACGGCGGCGACTCCGGGCAATGATGCGCGCAGTTGTTCCAGCATGTCCGTTGACGGGTCGATGGCCACGGTCCGGAGGCCGCGCCGGACCAGCAGCGCCGTGAACTTGCCCGTCCCGGCGCCGAGGTCGGCGGCGTCGCTGGCTCCGGCGGGTATCAGCCAGTCGGCGGAATCAGCAGGGTAGCCGGGCCGCACCCGGTCGTAGTGTTCCCCGCCGTCCCGGAAGCTTTGGCCGAGCTCCTGCCGCCGCTGGTGCTGCAGTTTTGGGCCCCCGCGTGCCACGTGTCGTCTCCTCCGGCAGCTCGAATTTGGTACCTACCGAATTTACCGCACGCGGGGGCCCGGCGCTTGTGGCCGGCGCTGGTGTCAGTCCAGCGTGCAGGGCGCCGCGCCGGCCGTGCCCGGGGTGTTGGGTGCCCAGTGCGGATAGCTGCGGGTGTCGTTGGCCGGAACCCAGCGGCCCGCGTCCACCACGTAGTCCCAGCCGAGCCCGTTGCGCCGGAGCTCCTGCAGCCCGGCCAGGAGCCGCTGGGCGTCGTCGAGGCGGGACCCGAGGCCAAAACTGGCACGGAGTGACCCGGCCGGCAGGCCCAGCCGTTTCAGCAGCGGGTGGGCGCAGAACCGGCCGTCGCGCAGGCCGATGCCATGCTCCGCTGAGAGGTAGGCGGCGACCAGGCCGGCGTCGTACCCGGCCACGGAGAAGTTGACCACGCCGATCGTCCCGGGCCCGTTACCGGCGGCGGTGTCCTCGAAAATGTGGTGGACGCTCACGCCGTCGATCCGTTGCAGTCCCTCCACCAGGAAGGACCGGATGGCGTCTTCGTGGGCGTGCCACTGCGCGTCGTCGAGCGCCTCGATGACCTGGCTGGCCCGGGCCAGGGCAGCGGCCCCCAGCACGTTCGGGGAGCCGCCCTCGTGGCGCGCCGGTCCCGTGGTCCAGCTGACGGAGTCGAGCCTCGCGTCCCGCACGGCGCCGCCTCCGGCCAGGTGCGGGGTTCCGGCGTCGAGCCAGTCCGGGCGGCCCACCAGCACCCCGGCGCCGAACGGGGCGTAGAGCTTGTGGCCGGAGAACGCGAGGTAGTCGACGTCGTCCGCGCTGATGTTGATCCTGCGGTGCGGGGCCAGTTGGGCGGCGTCGACGGCGATCCGGGCGCCGAACTCGTGCGCCAGGGCGGCGAGCTCGCCGATGGGCAGGATCTCGCCGGTGACGTTGGACGCGCCGGTGACGGCGAGCAGGCTCACCCCGCCGCGGGCGAGTTCCTGGCGGAGCCGCGCCACGGTGCCGGCCAGGGTGGGGGCCGCGACCACACTGCGGTGCGGGACGTTCTGCCAGGGCAGCAGGTTGGCGTGGTGTTCGATGTCGAGGTAGAGCACCTCGCCCGTAGGGCGTCCGTCAACCGCCGGGAGGCAACCGGCCAGGAGATTCAGGGAGTCGGTGGTGTTCCGGGTGAAGATCACCGAGTCGTCCGCACGGCCGCCCACAAAGCCTCGGACAATGTTCCGGGCGTTTTCGTAGACCGAGGTGCTGAGCTGCGAGGCGTAGCCTGCGCCGCGGTGGACGCTGGCGTAGTACGGCAGGATCTCGTTGAGGTAGGCGGAGACCACGGACAGGGCCGGCGCCGATGCGCCGTAGTCCAGGTTGGCGTAGCGGACGTGGCCGCCCTGAATCAGCGGCGCTTGGATTTCGGCGCCGGACACGGCGGACAGCGGCCTGCGGGCGGCGTTGAACCGTGTGTCGGCCGGCTCCTGGGCGCCGGCGGAAGAGGTGGGGTGGGTGGAAATGGTGGCAGTCGTCATGGGACCTCGCTTGAAAGGACCCCGCTCACAGGGGATCCGCGCTTGCCGGGTCCGCTCCGGACCGGCCAGGTCGTCACCCGGGGCACCCCGCCGCGAATGGAGGGTTGCCGGCCAGCAAACCGGGGTTTAGCGCTGGCACTCGTGACCTGGTTCGAGCCTAGGACATGGCGTGCCGCCCGGGAAAGGGAGGTCCGGAATGTGAAGCGTTGTGTTACGGCTGCCTGCCGCGGAGCGGGCTAGAGGAGGTCGTCGAGGCCGGGGTTAAGGCGCTTGAGGACTTCCGAATGCAGGATGGAGTTCGTTGCGAGCGCGTTCCCGCCGAACGGGCCATCCTCGCCTTCGAGGGAGGTGAATCGCCCGCCGGCCTCGGTCACGATCGGGACCAGCGCCGCCATGTCGTAAAGGTTGAGCTCGGGTTCGCAGGCGATGTCCACGGCACCCTCGGCCACCAGGCAGTAAGACCAGAAGTCGCCGTATGCGCGGGTGCGCCAGACTTCCTCGGTGAGGCCGAGGAATTCGTCGAGATTGCCGCGCTGCTTCCAGCCGCCCAGGCTCGAGTAGGACAGCGAGGCGTCTTCGAGGCGCGAGACGTTGGAGACTTTAAGCCGGGTGGCGGCGGCCAGGGACCGGCCCATGTAGGCGCCGGCGCCCTTGGCAGCCCACCAGCGCTTGCCCAGGGCCGGGGCGCTGACGACGCCGACCACCGGCTCGCCCTCGTCCACGAGGGCGATCAGGGTGGCCCAGACGGGGACGCCGCGGACGAAGTTCTTGGTTCCGTCGATGGGGTCGATGATCCAGCGGCGGGAGCCGTGGCCGGAGCTGCCGAACTCCTCGCCCAGGACCGCGTCGCGCGGCCGGGAGCGGGACAGCTGGCCGCGGATGGCTTCCTCGGCGGACTTGTCGGCGTCAGTGACGGGGGTGAGGTCCGGCTTCGTTTCGATCCGAAGGTCGAGCGCCTTGAAGCGGCTCATGGTCTGGGAATCTACGGAATCTGCCAGTACATGGGCGAGGCGCAGGTCATCGTTGTAGCTCGAAGCGGGTTGGCTCATGCCTCCAAGCTACCGTCAAAAAGCTCCCGGGACCGGGAGGCCACGTCGCTGCCGGCCGGGCGGACCCTGTTAGGAGACGCTGCCCAGCTCCTTGGTTTCCTGTGCTTCCATGCGCGGATCCGTGCCGAGGAGCCGGCGCAGGGAGGCAAGGCGCGCAGGGCCGGACGGTCCGGCGTGGCCGCCCTGCACCCAGGCGTCCACGCCGCAGTTAACGGCGGTGGCGTCGTGCTTGCAGCCCCGTTCGCAGTCCGCGGTGCCCGGCTCCAGGTCGGGGAACGAACGCAGGATCCGGTCCGGGTCCACGTGGGCCAGGCCGAAGGAACGGATGCCGGGGGTGTCGATGATCCAGCTGCCGGCGGGCGCGTCGTTGACCTTCAGCGCCAGGGCGGAGGAGGAGGTGTGGCGGCCGCGTCCGGTCACGGCGTTGACGCCGCCGGTGGCACGTTCGGCCCCTGTGAGCGCGTTGACCATGGTGGATTTGCCGACGCCGGAATGGCCCAGCATGACGGTGACCTTGCCGTCGAGGTACCCGCGCAGCTGCGAGACCGCGTTCTTGTCCAGCCGGGCGGACAGGCCGTCGTCCGAGCGGGCGTCGATGCCCGAGGCGGCCGAGTCGGCCGTCTTGGAAATGATGACGGGGAAGTCGAGGTGCTGATAGTTGGCGAGCAGCTCGGCGGGGTCCTTGACGTCCGCTTTGGTGACCAGGAGCAGCGGTTCGATGCCGGCGTCGTAGGCCGCCACGAGGGCACGGTCGATGAACCCGGTGCGGGGCTCCGGGTTGGCGGCGGCGACCACCACCACCAGCTGGTCGGCATTGGCGACGACGGCGCGTTCGATTGGGTCCGTGTCGTCGGCGCTGCGCCGCAGCAGGGTCCGGCGGTCCTGGATTTTGACCAGGCGGGCCAGCGTGTCGGCCTCACCGCTGACGTCACCGACCAGGGAGACGAAGTCGCCGGCCACCACGGGATTGCGGCGCAGTTCCCGGGCCCGGGCGGCAATGATCTTCCGTTCGCCGCTGCTGCCTTCGTCGACGACGGCGGTGTAGCGTCCGCGGTCCACGGTGATGATGCGGCCGGTCACGGCGTCGTCGTGGCTGGGCCGGTCCTTGGTGCGGGGCCTCGAGCCCTTTTTGTTGGGGCGGATCCGGACGTCMGATTCGTCCCAGGAGTCAGTGCTGCGTGCCACCGGTGGTGTCCTTCTCTGCGCTGTCCTGCACTACCGGGGCCGTCTGTGCGGTCGTCTGTTGTGCGGCTGCCCCGCCGAGCATCGCCGCCCATAGCTGCGGGAAGTCCGGCATCGTCTTAGCCGTGGTGGCGATGTCCTCCACCTCCACACCAGGGACGGCGAGTCCAAGGATGGCTCCGGCGGTGGCCATCCGGTGGTCAGCGTAACTGTGCACCACGCCGCCATGCAGGGTGGCCGGCCGGATGATGAGGCCGTCGGCGGTTTCCTCGGCGTCGCCGCCCAGGCGGTTGATTTCGGCGACCAAAGCGGCGAGCCGGTCCGTCTCGTGGCCGCGCAGGTGGGCGATGCCGGTGAGCCGGGACGGGCCGGTGGCCAGGGCGCACAGGGCGGCAACAGTCGGGGCTAGTTCGCTGGTCTCGTCGAAGTCACCGCCGGTGATCTCGGCGCCGCCGGTGACAGTCAGGGTCCCGTCGTCGAGGGAAACGGTGGCGCCCATGGCGGCCAGGATCTCGCGCCAGAGGTCACCCACCTGGGTGGTCCCGGCGGGCCAGTTGGGAATCCGGACGGTGCCGCGGGTGGCCAGGGCAGCAGCCAGGAACGGTCCCGCATTGGAGAGGTCCTGTTCGATGCGCTGGTCGAAGGCGCGGATGGGTCCGGGGGAGACAATCCAGTGGTTCGGCACGGAATCATCGACGGCCACGCCGACTCCGCGGAGCGCCGTGACCGTCATGCTGATGTGGTCCAGGCTGGGAACCGGCTTGCCGACGTGCTCCAGGTGCAGGCCCTCCTCGAACCTGGCTCCGGTGAGCAGCAGGGCCGAGACAAACTGGGAGGACGCGCTGGCGTCGATCACGAGGTGGCCGCCGCGGACTTCCCCGGTGCCGCGGACCGCGAAGGGCAGCGATGACGCGGGACCGCCGTCGGGCGCGCTTACCGCTACACCGAGTCCGGCCAGGGCCTCGATGATGGTGCCCATCGGGCGCTTGCGGGCATGCGGGTCGCCGTCGAACACGGTGGTCCCGCGGCGCAGGGCCGCGACGGGCGGAACAAATCGCATCACCGTCCCGGCCAGGCCGCAGTCGACGGCGGCGTCGGAGCCGGCAGCGCCCGCGCTGATCGGGGTGATCTCCAGGTCAGGGCCGAAGGCGCCGTCGCCGGGGACTTCCGTGATCGTGGCCCCCAGCTGCCGCAGTGCCTCGATCATCAGGGCTGAGTCCCGGGAATGCAGCGGAGCCCGCAGCCTGCAGACACCGTCCGCGAGGGCGGCCAGGACCAGGTACCGGTTGGTCAGGGATTTCGAGCCGGGAACCGTGACAGTGGCATCGACGGGGCCGTCCGCGAACGGCGCGCGCCAGTGCGGACCGCCGCCGGCCGGGGAGGAAATGGCAGCTGCGGAGGGTGTGGTGCCGGTCATTTCAGTCTTAGGCTCCGACGGTGTTGTCGACGGCCTTGCGGAGTGCCTTGTCAGCCTTCTTCAGCTTCTTGCCGGTGGTCTTCCGTGCGTCGGCGGCGAGGTGGGCCGTGGTCTTCCGCGCGTCGGCGGCGAGGTGCTCGGCGCGCCAGGCCAGGCTCGGCTTGCCCGCGGTGTCAACGGCGGCCAGCAGTACTCCGCCGGTCAGCGACACGTTCTTCAGCAGCTGCTTGCGCCGGGCGTTGCGGCCTTCCTTGGAGGAGATGTCCGCGCTGCGCCATTCAACAAAGCCGTTCAGGGCCGAGATCACGGCGAGGACGGTGGCGGCGAGGCGGGCTGACTTTCCCAGGGCGAAGAGGACGCCGGCGCCCACCTGGGAGCCGCCAATAACGCGGGCCAGAACGAGCTCGTTGGTCTGGAACGGCAGGGTGTCGGCGGCGCGGCGGAGGAGGGGAGACAGCTGTGCCGCAGTGTCATCCGCATTCCGGAGCTTGTCCATGCCTGCGAGGACGAAGCTGGAGGCGAGCATGGGGCGGGCGAGAAAGCGGACAAAGGACATGAATTTCCTCCTGGATGGATGAACCGCGGACGCTCTGCGGGAGAACCGGTTCTAGTCTTGCACTTTTGCGGAATATTTGCCCGTTGTGTGCAGTTGTGCTTGACAGGTCTCCGCGGAGAAGGGGACCGAAAAACAGGGGCAAAAACGTACAGGCAAACCCAGGGCAGCGGGCCGTTGTCCGGTCTGCGGCTGTCCGGTGCGGATGCGGTGCAGAAAGGCGGAAGTTTGGTTCTGGTAAAGGAATTCCGGGTGCAGGACGCAGCCTTGGAGGAACCGTGGGGCGTTGCCCTGACGGGAGCTTCAGGCACCCGCCGGAAGGTGACAGTAGACTTGAACGCAATGAGCACCATGGATCCGGCCGTAGCGGCCACGCACGAAGTAGCCGGAAAAGACGACGCAGCAGCCGCTGAACGCACAGCCACGGAAACCGTGGCGGCCGACGGCACCGGCCAGCCGCTGGACACGTCCGCCGAGACTTCGGAGGAACGCCGCGTCCGCTTTGAGCGCGACGCGATGCAGTATGTCGACCAGCTGTATTCGGCGGCCATGCGAATGGCCCGTAATCCGGCCGACGCCGAGGACCTCGTGCAGGAGGCGTACACCAAAGCTTTCTCCGCGTTCCACCAGTACAAGCCCGGCACCAACCTCAAAGCGTGGCTGTACCGGATCCTTACCAACACGTACATCAACCTGTACCGGAAGCGGCAGCGCGAACCGCTGCAGTCCAACTCGGACACCATCGAGGACTGGCAGCTGGCCCGCGCGGAGTCGCACACCTCGACGGGGTTGCGTTCCGCCGAGGCTGAAGCGCTGGACCACCTGCCGGATTCGGACGTGAAGCGGGCCCTGCAGTCCATTCCGGAAGAGTTCAGGCTGGCTGTCTACTTCGCCGACGTCGAAGGGTTCGCGTACAAGGAAATTTCAGACATCATGAACACCCCGATCGGGACCGTTATGTCCAGGCTGCACCGCGGCCGGCGGATGTTGCGGGACATGCTGGCCGACTATGCGGCAGAGCGGGGATTCAGGGCCGCGGGCGATCCCGCCTCGGCGGCCGCGAGCAACAATCAGGAGAACGGGAAATGAGCGACTGCCAGGGATTGGGCGACTGCGACGACACTCGGATGCAGCGCATCTACGAGTACCTCGACGGTGCCCTGACGCGCGACGACATCGCCGAGATCAAGGACCATCTGGACCAGTGCCCGGAGTGCCACGAGCAGTACGACCTCGAATGCGTCATCCGCGTTATGGTCAAACGCTCCTGCACGGAGGCCGCGCCGGAGAACCTCAAGAACTCCATCCTGGACCGGATCCACTCGGTCCGTCCGGTCGAGGCCGACGCCGGAGCGTAAGTACCGGCGCGGACGCGCCGCCACAAAGCGAAAGACCCCGGGAACCGTGAGGTTCCCGGGGTCTTCTGCTTAAAGCTGTCTATCCTAGCCGTGGCTTAGGTGTTGGGGCGCTTACCGTGGTTCGCGCCGCCACGCTTACGGTCACGACGTTTACGTGCACGCTTGCTCATAGCTGGCCTCCTTAATCTTGGTACTCAAAAGAGCTGCCCTCAAGTCTCCCACATCAGCGGGGCCGCCGCGAACCGAGACAGGGGTAGGGCCGGCTCAATCGCCCAGTGAGTTCCGGATGGAAATCCGGGCCTGGTCGAGGACCGTCTTGACGGTCTCCAGGGTGACGGGGGTGACGGGCTTGGCGCCGGCATGCCGGCGCAGTTCCACCCGGATATCGTCCCGGAAGGACTGCACCAGCATTTCGGCCTCCCTCAGCCTGCCGTCGCTTTCCTTGGAGTAACGCGCCGTGGCGGGGGACGCGGCGTTGCGGGCGGTGGAGCGGGCGGCTTCCGCCGTGGCTGCCAGGTCCGCGCGGAGCCCCTGCATGTTGACCCGGATGTCCTGGCGCAGCTTGTCCGCGAGGCGCCGGACGGAGGCGGAAATGTCGTCCTCCACCGTGGCCAGCTCCCCGCGCCGCCGGTCCAGTTCCACCAGGCCGGCAGCGGTGATGCTGTAGTTGGTGCGCCGGCCTTCGGTGTGGGTGGCCACGAGCCCTTCGTCCTCCAGCTTGGCGAGCCGCGGGTAGATGGTTCCGGCACTGGGGGAGTAGGTGCCGCCGAAGCGGTCGCTGAGGGCCTTGATCAGCTCGTAGCCGTGTTTGGGGCCGGATTCCAGCAGTGCCAGCAGGTACAGCCGCAGGGCGCCGTGGGCGAAGACCGGGGGCATCAGAGTCCCGCTTCGGTGTCCGTGCCCGGCTGGCTGTGGAAGATCGAGGTCTTGCCGGAGACCGAGTTGGTGCGCACCAGCATCAGCTTCGCGTCGGGCCCGGCGATGGTCTGCAGGGTTCCTCCGGRCTGCATGTACCGCTGGTCGTCAATGACCACAGCGCCGCTGGCCGACTTCGCGATGATGTCCACCCCGACGTCGTGCGGGAGCCGGATGGTGACGTCGCCGGAGACGGAGTTGGCGCCGAAGTCCTGCGTGAACCCGTGCAGGTCGAAGCTGAGGTCTCCGCTGACCGTGTTGGCGCGGATGTTGCTGAACTCGCCGGAGGCCGTGACCTCGCCGGAGACGCTCTTGGCAGTCAGGACGCCGTTGTGGTTGCGGGCGATCACCTCACCGCTGACGGTGCTGACACCCAGTTCGCCCTGGGTGCCGTCGGCCAAGACGGACCCGGAGACCGTGTTCAGCCGCGTGTGTCCGGTGAGGCCGGAGACCATCCCGTCGCCGCTGACCGTGCCCGCCTCGACGTCGACGCCGGCCGGAAGGGCGATGCTGATGACCACGGAGTTGCTTGAGTTGTTGTTCACCGTGCCCATGAGGTTCTTGAACCAGCCCTGCGCGCCGTGGAGCTGGTGGCGCACCTCAAGCCGGCCGTCGGTGAGGCTGACCGCCAGCGGATCGCCGTCGACCTCCGAGACCTCGATGCGCGCCACCGCCTCCTCGTGGGTGACGATGTCAAAGCGGCCGCGGACGATGCCGAGTTTGAGCGAGCGGACGCCGTCGACGTCGATCGTCTGGGGACCTGTTACGGTCCAGGAATTCTGTTCCATACTTCCTCCGGATGCGGACGGGTGCGATCTGGCGAGCCTCGTTGCTTGCGATATATCGCGACTATGGAAACACGATATATCGCGC
The DNA here is from genome assembly GCF_056397525.1 of Arthrobacter sp. 05L45_2. Classification (NCBI taxonomy): domain Bacteria; kingdom Bacillati; phylum Actinomycetota; class Actinomycetes; order Micrococcales; family Micrococcaceae; genus Arthrobacter; species Arthrobacter sp. 05L45_2. The sequence goes on from NZ_JBFTNO010000001.1 coordinate 19,904, forward strand.
TTTGGGCGCGGTCAAGATATATCGCGACAGAATTATGGCGGGCCTACTCCGGGGCGTCGATGCCCAGCCACTGGAACCAGCCGCGGTGCAGTACCAGCCAGGCCATCAGTCCGTATCCGGCCTGGCCGGGGGTTCCGCCGTTGGCCGCGAGGTCCTGGCGCCACTGTTCGTGGCTGAGCAACGGGGAGAAGGTGTCCACGTAAAGGTGCTTGCGGCGCGTCGTGACGTCGGCGAAAGCGGTGTTCAGCTCCCCGAGCCGGCGGTTCTGGATCGGGTCAAGTGTCGGCGGCGGCCCAACGACAAAGACCTCGATCTTGTTCTGCGACGCCGAGTCGAGGATGTTGGCGAGGTTAAGCCGGCTGCGCGCGGTGGAGAGCCCGAATTCGATGTCGCGGCCGGACAACCCGATGACCAGGCGGTTCTCGTGCTGCGGGCCGAAGCGCCGTCCGGCCTCGTCGAGCCAGCGCTCCGCCAGGCCTTCCGTGCCCTCCTGGGGGCAGGGCAGCGAATAGCTTTCGAGCGTCAACCCGTCATCCGGGGTGCGGGCGAGCACCCGTCCCAGCCAGCCCAGYGCCCGGGGGTCGCCCAGKCCGGCCAGCAGTTCGTCTCCTACGGCCGCGATCCGCAGCTTCCGATCTTCCACGACTACCTCATCATTCCCTGTGCAGGTGCCGGCTTTGGTCCGTGCCCGGCGGCTGCATTAAACGAAGCTGCCCGGCCGGAGTCGTGGGGTTCCACTTCCGGCCGGGCAGCCTGGGTTTACTTACGYGCGAATGCCTGCTTGAGCAGGGCGTCCTGCTCGGCTGCGTGGCGCTTCATCGATCCTGCCGCGGTGGATGCCGAGGCGGGCCGGGAAACGAGTCGCACGCGGCGGTCGAGGGCGTCCGGCAGGTTCAGGCCGATGAACGGCCACGGGCCCTGGTTCGCCGGCTCGTCCTGCGCCCAGACGACGTCGGCGTTCGGGTACTTGGCGAGCTCGGCGGCGATGTCCGCAGCGGGCAGCGGGTAGAGCTGCTCGACCCGGATGATCGCCGTCGTGGTGTCGCCGGTCTTCTGCCGGGTGGACAGGAGGTCGTAATAAAGCCGGCCGGAGACCAGCAGTACCCGTTCGACGGCGTCCGCCTGCAGCTGCTCGTGCTCGGGGATGACCGGGCGGAAGGCGCCGGTGGTGAAGTCTTCCACCGAGGACGCCGCTGCCTTGAGGCGCAGGAGCTGCTTCGGGGTGAAGATGATCAGCGGCTTGCGGGGCCTGCTGTATGCCTGGCGGCGGAGCAGGTGGAAGTGCGAGGCCGGGGTCGTGGGGTTGGCCACGATCATGTTCTCCTCGGCGCACATCTGCAGGAAGCGTTCGATCCGGGCGGAGGAGTGGTCCGGGCCCTGGCCCTCGTAGCCGTGCGGCAGCATCAGTACCAGCGAGGAGCGCTGGCCCCATTTCTGCTCGGCCGAGGAGATGAACTCGTCGATGATGGTCTGCGCGCCGTTGACGAAGTCACCGAACTGCGCTTCCCACAGCACCAGGGCGTCCGGGCGCTCGACGGAGTAGCCGTACTCGAAGCCCATGGCCGCGTATTCGGACAGCAGGGAATCGTAGATCCACAGCTTGGCCTGGTCGTCGGAGAGCTGGGACAGCGGCATCCACTCGTCGCCGTTGACGCGGTCGTGGAACACGGCGTGGCGCTGCACGAAGGTGCCGCGGCGGGAGTCCTGGCCGGCGAGCCGGACCGGGATGCCCTCCATGCTGAGCGAGCCGAAGGCGGCGAGCTCACCGAAGCCCCAGTCGATGCCGCCCTCGCGGGACATCTGCTCGCGCTTCTCCAGCAGCTGCTTGAGCTTCGCGTGGACCGTGAAGCCCTCGGGGAAGTCCACGTGTGCCTTGCCGATCCGGGCCAGCGTCTCGGCGGAGATCGCGGTGGATTCCGGGGCGCTGATCCCCGAGTCGGACTGCTGGGCGGAGGGCCGTTCCAGATCGGACACCGCGGCGGAATCGGCGGTGATGATCGGAATCGGGGAGGTCTGCGCGGCGTGCGTTTCGGCGAAGACCCGCTCGAGGCGTTCCTGGTAGTCGCGGAGCAGCTGCTCTGCTTCTTCCTCGGTGATGTCCCCGCGGCCGATCAGCGACTCGGTGTACAGTTTGCGGACCGAGCGCTTGGCCTCGATCAGGTTGTACATCAGCGGCTGCGTCATCGAGGGATCGTCGCCCTCGTTGTGGCCGCGGCGGCGGTAGCAGACCATGTCGATGACAACGTCCTTGTGGAACCGCTGGCGGAACTCGTAGGCGAGCTGTCCGATGCGGACCACGGCCTCCGGGTCGTCGCCGTTCACGTGGAACACCGGCGCCTGGATCATCTTGGCGACGTCCGTGGAGTAGGTCGAGGAGCGTGAGGAAGACGGCGCGGTGGTGAAGCCCACCTGGTTGTTGACCACCACGTGGATGGTGCCGCCGGTGCGGTAGCCGCGCAGCTGAGACAGGTTCAGCGTTTCCGCCACGACGCCCTGGCCCGCGAACGCCGCGTCGCCGTGCACCATGATCGGCAGCACGGGGAACGCTTCGCCCTGGTCCAGGCGGTCCTGCTTGGCGCGGACGATGCCTTCAAGGACAGAGTCCACGGCTTCGAGGTGGGACGGGTTGGCGGCGAGGTAGACCTTGGTCTCCTTGCCGTTGTCCGAGGTGAAGGTGCCTTCGGTGCCGAGGTGGTACTTCACGTCGCCGGAACCCTGCACGGAGCGCGGGTCCTGGGTGCCCTCGAATTCGCGGAAGACCTGGGCGTAGGTCTTGCCGGCGATGTTGGTGAGCACGTTCAGGCGTCCGCGGTGGGCCATGCCGATCGCTACCTCGTCGAGCTCGTCGTCGGCCGCGTCGGAAATGATGGCGTCCAGCAGCGGGATCAGCGACTCGCCGCCCTCAAGCGAGAAGCGCTTCTGCCCGACGAACTTGGTCTGCAGGAACGTCTCGAATGCCTCGGCGGCGTTGAGCTTGGAGACGATGCGGAGCTGTTCGTCACGGCTCGGCTTGGAGTAGGGGTGCTCCAGCTGGTCCTGGAACCATTTGCGCTCGGCCGGGTCCTGGATGTGCATGTATTCAATGCCGGTGGTGCGGCAGTAGGCATCTCGGAGGACGCCAAGGATGTCGCGGAACTTCAGCATCGGCTTGCCGCCGAAGCCGCCGGTGGGCCACTCGCGGTCCAGGTCCCACAGGGTCAGGCCGTAGGTCAGGACGTCGAGGTCCGGGTGCTTGCGCTGGACGTACTCGAGCGGGTCGGTGTCCGCCATCAGGTGGCCGCGGACGCGGTAGGAGTGGATCAGCTGCTGGATCCGGGCGACCTTGTTGATCTCGTCGGCCGGGTCAACCTGCAGGTCCGGGCTCCAGCGCACGGGCTCGTAGGGGATGCGCAGGGATTCGAAGATCTCGTCGTAGAAGTTCTGCGCACCGAGGAGGAGCTGGTGCACAAGCTTCAGGAACTCGCCGCTGCCGGCACCCTGGATGACGCGGTGGTCATAGGTGGAGGTCAGCGTCAGGACCTTGCTGATGGCGTTGTGCGCGATGATCTTCTCGCTGGCGCCCTGGAACTCTGCCGGGTAATCAAGGGCACCGACGCCGATGATCGCTGCCTGCCCCTTGGACAGGCGGGGAACCGAGTGCACGGTCCCGATGCCGCCCGGGTTGGTCAGCGAGACGGTGGTGCCGGAGTGGTCATCGGCCGTCAGCTTGCCGTTGCGGGCGCGCTTGATCAGGTCCTCGTAGGTGTGCCAGAACTCGGAGAAGTTGAGCGTCTCCGCCTTCTTGATGTTCGGGACCATCAGCAGGCGGGTGCCGTCCGGCTTGGGCATGTCGATGGCGATGCCGAAGTTCACGTGCGCGGGCTGCACGGCGACCGGCTTGCCGTCGACGACGTCGTAGTAGACGTTCATCGAGGGGAACTGGGCCAGGGCCCGGATCACGGCGTAGCCGATGAGGTGCGTGAAGGAGACCTTCCCGCCGCGGGCGCGGGCAAGGTTGGAGTTGATGACGACGCGGTTGTCGATCAGCAGCTTGGCGGGGATGGCCCGGACGCTGGTCGCGGTAGGCACCTCCAGGCTGGTCACCATGTTCGCGGCGATGGCCTTGGCCGGCCCGCGGAGGACGGAGACGACGTCTTCCTCCGGCGCCGTGGGGGCCTTGACGTTCTTGGGCAGCTGGGCCGGGATCGGCTGCGTGCCGGCGCCGGGTTCGGCGGTCTTGGAACCGTCGCGGGCAACCGTGGCCGGTGCCTTCTGGGCGGCGGCCGGTGCGGGGGCGACTGCAGGAGCCGGGGCCGCGGCGGGTGCCGGGGCGGCCGGTGCAGCAGCGGCGGCCGGAGCCGCGGGCGCGGCGGCCTGCGTTGCCGGGGCCTGGGCTACGACGGGAAGCTCACGGGTGGAGGGGTTGGCGACGGCCGCTGCCGAGGCGCCGTTGGTCGAGGAACCGTCGCTGGCATCGAAGGATTCGAAGAGCGGCCACCACTTGGCGTCCACCGTGTTCTTGTCCTGCTGGTACCGCTCGTACAGTTCGTCAACGAGCCACTCGTTTCCGCCAAATTCCTCGGGTAGACGGTGGCTAGGCTGCTCTGGCACTTGAAATACGCCTCTTCCATGAGTTTGATTCCCGCTGGTTTCCACGGTGCCGCAGCACGTCAATCGAACCAGTTCTCCGCGTCCAGTGAACCCAGACCTTTGCCAGTCTAGTGACGATTCCGGCCAAACCRCCAATAAGGGTGACTCAAATCATTCATGAGCCGCAAAGGCGTCCGGCCGGGCCCGCGGGACCCGTCACGCGGCCCGGGTCAGGCCCGTTGCCCGGGGTCACCTAGAATCGCACTGAGACCCTTCCTGAAGGAGCAGCCGTGCGTTTTTTGAGTGAGCCGACCACCGACCTGACCTACTCGGACATCTTCCTGGTGCCGTCCCGCTCGGACGTCACCTCCCGGCTGGACGTGGATCTCTCGGCCGACGACGGAACCGGTTCCACCATCCCGCTGGTGGTCGCGAACATGACGGCGGTGACCGGGAAGCGGATGGCTGAGACGATGGCCCGCCGCGGCGGCCTGGCCGTCCTGCCGCAGGACGTCCCGCTGGAGGTTCTCCGCAATGTCACCGCCTGGGTCAAGGCCCGCCACACGGTCTTTGAGACCCCGGTCAGCTTGAAGTCCTCCAACACGGTGATCGATGCCCTGCACCTGATGGGCAAGCGTCCGCACGGCGCGGTGGTGGTGGTGGACGACGCCGGGGCCGTGGCCGGGGTGGTCCGCGCAGCCGACTTCGAAGGCCAGGACCGTTTCGCCTCCCTTGCCTCGGTGATGCGCCACCAGCCCCTGGTGCTCGACGCGGCCGAGTTCGACGCCGGTGCGGACGCTGCCGCCGCCGCTGCCTCGCTCCGCCGGGCCTTCGATGCCATGGACGCCGCGGGGACTGACTTCGCCCCGGTGCAGCAGGCCGGAGGCCTCGCCGGCGTCCTGACCCGTAAAGGTGCCCTCCGCTCAACCCTCTACCGTCCGTCCCTGGACGGCGCCGGCGCCCTCAAGGTGGCGGCCGCCGTCGGCATCAACGGCGACGTCGCCGGCCGGGCCGCTGAGCTGCTCGCCGCCGGGGTCAATGTCCTGGTGCTGGACACCGCCCACGGCCACCAGCAGAAGATGTTCGATGCCCTGGCCGCCGTGCGGGGCCTGGATCCGGCCGTGCCGGTTGTGGCAGGGAACGTGGTCACCGCCGATGCCACCCGCGAGCTGATCCGGGCCGGTGCGGACATCGTCAAGGTCGGGGTCGGGCCCGGTGCCATGTGCACCACCCGGATGATGACCGCCGTCGGCCGGCCGCAGTTCTCCGCCGTCCTGGAATGCTCGGCCGCTGCCCGCGCCGCGGGCGGACGGGTCTGGGCCGACGGCGGCGTCCGGTACCCCCGCGACGTGGCCCTCGCCCTCGCGGCCGGGGCAAGCCAGGTCATGATCGGCTCTTGGTTCGCCGGAACCCACGAAAGCCCGGGGGACCTGCAGCAGGACGCCAGCGGGCGGCAGTACAAGGAGAGCTTCGGCATGGCCTCGGCCCGTGCGGTGCAAAACCGCAACCAGCGCGAAGGCGCCTTCGAAAAGGACCGTAAGGCTCTCTTTGAGGAAGGTATTTCAACGTCCCGGATGTACCTTGACTCCGCACGCCCCGGCGTCGAGGACCTGCTGGACATGATCACCGCCGGGCTGCGCAGTTCCATGAGCTACGCGGGCGCCGCTGATCTGGAAGCGTTCCGGGAGCGGGCGGTGGCCGGCATCCAGTCCTCGGCCGGCTACGAGGAAGGCCGCCCGGTCCCGCAAAGCTGGTGACCCCCGCAGCGTGCCGGACGTTACGGCGCCGGGCGTCACGGCGGAGGCCCGCTGTTGCTGCTCCTGTAGACTGAAATCCTTATGGACAGTAAATCTAGGTGCCGGCCTGGGGGCTGTCAGCGAGGAACCTCATACGTTCCCGCGCAGTCCACCCACAGAGCCGGCAAACCCCGTTCACGCGCCCATCACTCCTCCGCCGCCCATCGGCCATCTCTACGCGGACACAGTGCCCTACAGGAAACAGCGTCGGCCCCGGCTGACCATCCTCCGCCGGGACGTTTCCCCCGGCAGGCATCCTTACGCTCCGAAGCGGGCCGCTAAATGGAGTGGCTACTGCTTGGAGCCGGAGTGCTCCTCATTCTCGGCACCGGCTTCTTCGTCGCCGTCGAGTTCTCCCTGGTCGCCCTTGACCAGGCGACCGTCCAGCGCGCCGTGGATAACGGCGACACCGCCGCCGCGCCGCTGCTCAAATGCCTCAAATCCCTCTCCACGCAGCTCTCCAGCTGCCAGCTCGGCATCACCCTCACCACGCTGCTGACCGGCTACGTGATGGAACCGTCGGTCGGCAAGCTGCTGGAAGGCCCGCTGACTGCCCTCGGCCTGCCGGAGGCCGCCTCGACGTCGGTCTCCCTGGTGCTGGCCATGGCGCTGGCCACACTGCTCTCCATGCTGATCGGCGAACTCGTCCCGAAGAACATGGCGATCGCCCTGTCCTTCCGGGTCGGCAAAGCCCTGGCCCGCCCGCAACTGGTCTTTACTGCCATCTTCAAGCCGGCCATCGTGGTGCTCAACGGCTTCTCCAACAAGGTCCTTAACGTCTTTGGCCTCGAGGCCAAGGAAGAGATCTCGGGGGCCCGCACGCCCGCTGAGCTCGCTTCCCTGGTACGCCGCTCCGCCGCCATGGGAACGCTGGACGAGCGCACCGCCAACTTCATCTCCCGGACCCTGAAGTTCTCCGGACGGACCGCCGCGGACGTGATGACGCCCCGGATCCGGGTGGAGACCATCGACGGGCACCAGCCCGTCTCGGACATTGTGGAGGCGGCCAAGCGCACCGGATACTCGCGCTTTCCCGTCATCGGGGAGTCCTCGGACGACATCCGGGGTGTGGTGCACGTCAAGAAGGCCATCGCCGTTCCGGTGGACCGGCGCGCCAACCTGGAGGCCGGCGCCATCATGACCGAGGTGCTCCGCGTCCCCGAAACCATCCACCTGGACGGACTGCTCGCCGAACTGCGCGAGGGCAACCTGCAGCTCGCCGTCGTCCTGGACGAGTACGGCGGAACCGCCGGAATCGCCACCCTCGAGGACCTCGTGGAAGAAATTGTCGGGGAAGTGGCCGACGAGCACGACAAGGTCCGGCCCGGACTGCTGCAGAGCGCCTCGGGGGACTGGTACTTCCCCGGCCTACTGCGGCCCGACGAACTCTCCGAGCAGATACCGGGCCTGACGGTTCCGGATGAGGCTGCGTACGAAACTGTCGGCGGCTACGTCATGAGCCAACTCGGCCGCATTGCGGCCGTGGGGGACACGGTGGACGTCGTCGGCGGGAAGCTCAGTGTCACCCGCATGGACGGGCGCCGGATCGACCGGATCTGCTTCAAGCCGGCACCCGCGGAGCACGAAGCTCACGGTGACCACAACGGGCGGATCGACGCTGCCGGAAAGGCCGGTGCCGCATGAGCGACTGGCTGGGAATTCTCTGGCTCGCCTTGCTGCTGGTGGGCAACGCTTTCTTCGTCGCGGCCGAATTCGCCGTAATGTCGGCCCGCCGCAGCCAGATCGAGCCCCTCGCCGAGTCCGGGTCCAAGCGGGCACAGACCACGCTTAAGGCCATGGAAAACGTCTCGCTGATGCTCGCCTGCGCGCAGTTGGGCATCACCGTCTGCTCGCTGCTGATCCTGCAGGTGGCCGAGCCCGCCATCCACCATCTGCTGGCCGTCCCGCTGGAGGCAGCCGGTGTCCCGACCGAAATGGCCGACGTCGTGGCCTTCGCCATCGCGTTGCTGGCGGTCACGTTCCTGCACGTGACCTTCGGCGAAATGGTTCCGAAGAACATCTCGGTGTCCGTGGCGGACAAAGCGGCGCTGCTGCTGGCCCCGCCGCTGATGTTCATCGCCAGGGCGGTCAAGCCGGTTATCGTGGCCCTGAACTGGTCCGCGAACCACATCCTGAGGCTCATGCGGATTGAGCCCAAGGACGAGGTCACGTCCTCGTTCACGCTGGAAGAGGTCCAGTCGATCGTGCAGGAATCCACCCGGCACGGCCTGGTGGACGACGACGCCGGACTGATTACCGGCGCCCTCGAGTTCTCCGAATACACGGCCTCCCAGATTATGGTCCCGCTGGAAAAGCTCGTGATGCTCAAGGACGCCACGACGCCGGAGGAGTTTGAGAAGGCGGTCAGCCGCACCGGGTTCTCCCGCTTCCCCATGCTCGACGACGAGGGCATGCTCTCGGGCTACCTCCACATCAAGGACGTCCTGTCCATCCCGGAGGCCGGCTACCAGCACCCGATTGCCGAAAGCCGTATCCGGTCCCTGGCCAACCTGGCCATGGAGGACGAGATCGAGAAGGCAATGTCCGTGATGCAGCGCACCGGTTCGCACCTGGCGCGCGTGATCGGTCCGGACGGGCACACCCAGGGAGTGCTGTTCCTCGAGGATGTGATCGAGCAGCTGGTCGGTGAGATCCGCGACGCCACGCAGGCCACCGGGTACCGCAGGCTCGGCCAGGACTAGCGGCTCAGCCAACACGGCCTGCCCCTAAATAGGAATGATTCCTATTTAGGGGTAGGCTGGCTGTATTGCTAACGCTTCTCAATAACAGATCCGAGGTCCTTCTGTGCGCCGTTCCGCCGCCGCTATCCTCCTTGCCGGTGTCGGCAGTCTCCTGCTGACCGCCTGCGGGCCGACGTCGGGCGGTGACCGGGCAGGCGCCGGCGACGGCGTGGTTGACGTGGTCGCCTCCACCAGCGTGTACGGAGACCTGGTCCACGCTGTGGGCGGCGACAACGTCCGGGTCACGTCCATCATCAACCGGACCAGCCAGGACCCGCATTCCTACGAGGCCACAACGCAGGACAAGCTGGCCGTCTCCAAAGCCGAACTGGTGGTGGAGAACGGCGGGGGCTACGACGACTTCCTGCACAAACTGGCCGACGACACGGGTCTGGGCGGAGCGGACCTGGTCAACGTCGTCGACGCCTCGGGGCTCAATCCGGCGTCGTCATCAGCGTCGGCGGCGGCAGCGCCGGACGCGGACGGACACGACCACTCGCCCTCGGGTTTCAACGAACACGTCTGGTACAGCCCGGCCGCCATGACGCGGCTGGCCGATGTGCTGGCAGAGAAACTCGGCGCCCTTGAACCGTCCAAGGCCGCGGACTTCCGCACCAACGCGGCGGCCCTGAAGAAGAGCCTGGGCGGGCTGGAGACCCGGCTGTCGGAGCTGAAGGCCTCGGCCAGGCACGGCGGCGCCGCTGTCACGGAACCTGTTCCGCTGTACATGCTGGAGGCCGCGGGGCTGGAAAACCGGACACCGGCCGCCTACACCTCTGCCATCGAATCAGGTTCGGATGTGCCGCCCGCCATCCTGCGGTCCGCCGTCGACGTCGTGAAGTCCGGTGGCATCCGGCTGCTGGCCTACAACCCGCAGACTGAGGGACCGCAAACCCGCGCCCTCAAGGACGCGGCGGTGGCGGCAGGGGTCCCCGTGGTGGAATTCAGCGAGACGCTGCCGGAGGGCCAAAGCTACCTGCAGTGGATGTCCGCCAACGTGGACAGCCTGGCCAAGGCACTCGCCCGGGGCTAGCCCCGCCTAAGATAATCGCAACGGCGTGGCCGTCCGGCCCTGCAGAAATCGAGGAAAATCCAGTTGACACCCGTAGTGAGCCTTCGCGGAGCGTCCCTTAAGTTTGGCGACCGGACTCTCTGGGAGAACCTCGACCTCGACATCAACCCGGGCGAATTCCTCGCCGTCCTGGGCCCGAACGGCAGCGGCAAGACCACGTTCCTCAAGGTCATGCTGGGACTGCAGGAACTGAGCTCCGGGACGGCGGTCCTGGAGGGCCAGCCCATTGCCCGGGGGAGCCGCCGGATCGGGTACGTGCCCCAGCAGGAATCCTTCGATCCGGACACCCCGCTCCGGGCCCGAGACCTCGTGGGCCTGGGCGTCGACGGGCACCGGTGGGGCATCAGGCTGGGCGGGGCCACGGTCCGCCGCAGGGTGGATAACCTGCTGGCCGAAGTGGGCGCCCAGGACTACGCCAAGGTTCCCGTCGGCAAGCTCTCCGGCGGCGAACAACAGCGTTTGCGTGTGGCGCAGGCCCTCGCCACCGAGCCGCGCGTGTTGCTGTGCGACGAGCCGCTCCTGTCCCTGGACCTGCACCACCAGCAGGCCGTCAGCGCGCTGATCAACAAGCAGTGCCACGAGCACCACAGCGCGGTCATTTTCGTCACCCACGAGATCAACCCGATCATGGACTACGTGGACCGCGTCCTGTACCTGGCCGGCGGCCGGTTCCGGCTCGGTACCCCGGAGGAAGTCATGACCACCGAAGTCCTGTCCGACCTTTACGGCAGCCGCGTGGAAGTGGTCCACGCCAACGGCCGGATGATCGTGGTGGGCCTTCCGGATGCCACCACGCACCACCACGAGGACGCGCACGCGATCGCCGGGGAGGTTGGCTAGTGGACCTGGACAGCGTGATTCACTCCATCTTCAACTTCGAGAACTACGGCGAGCTCCTCGCCCTGGTGCAGAACTCCATCTGGGCCGGCGCGGTGCTGGGCCTGCTCGGCGGCCTCGTCGGGACCTTCGTTGTGAAGCGCGACCTCGCCTTTGCCGTGCACGGCATTTCCGAGTTGTCCTTCGCCGGGGCCGCTTTTGCGCTGCTGGTGGGCGCCGACGTCGTATTGGGCTCGCTCGCGGGGTCGGTGGTAGCAGCCCTGCTGCTGGGACTGATGGGCGTCCGGGCGCGGGACAAGAACTCCACCATCGGGGTCCTGATGCCGTTCGGCCTGGGCCTTGGCATCTTGTTCCTGTCCCTCTATGAAGGCCGCGCGGCGAACAAGTTCGGTCTGTTGACCGGCCAGATCGTGTCCGTCGGCACCGTACAGCTGCAGGTCCTGGCGGTCGCCGCCGTCGTGGTGATGCTGGCCCTGATCGCCATCTGGCGGCCGCTGACCTTCGCCAGTGTGGACCCCCGGGTGGCCGCAGCGCGCGGCGTTCCGGTGCGGGGGCTGGCGCTGGGGTTCATGCTGCTGCTCGGTGTGAGCGTGGCGTTGTCCATCCAGATTGTGGGCGCCCTGCTGGTACTGGCCCTGCTAATTACCCCGGCCGCCGCGGCCCTGCGGGTCAGTTCTTCGCCGCGCCTGGTGGTGGTCCTGAGCGTGGTCTTCGCGGTGACGGCAACTGTGGGCGGGATCCTGTTGGCGCTCGGCGGACGCCTTCCGATCAGCCCCTACGTCACCACGCTGTCCTTCCTGATCTACGTGGTGTGCCGGGTAATCGGCGGCATCCGGGACAAACGCGGCAACAGCGGGCGCCTGGTACGTCCGGCGCCGTCTGCGGCCTAGTTCACTCCGGAGGTGCGGCCCTGGATTGACCGGTGGCAGTACGATGCACGCATGGGGGATGACCGGGGGAATCGGGCAGGAATGCCGCTGTTGCGGCGCCTGCGGGCCGTTGCGCTGTTGCTGCTGTTGCTGACGTCTGTTTCGGCCTGCCTGGAGGAGCCGCCGCAGCCGGATCTGTCCCTCCGGGAAGACTTCGCCCGCAGCGTTGTGACGGCGGCGGCGTCCGGCTCCGTGGAACGCGTCCAGGCGCTGGTGGGCCCGGCCCTGACCAATACGCGGCCCGAAGCCCAGCAGCTGGTCGACGCCACCCGGGGCTGGATGCCGGGGTCCTGGCAGCTGGATATCAGCAGTGATTTCCCGTCGGCGGCCAACGTCACGGCCATGCGGGATGGCCGCGGCGCTGCGGTCCACTTCGGGATCGCGTGGCGTGACGGGCGCTGGACCCTGCAGCTGGGGGAGGCCAAGGACCGGCCGACCGGCTCCGCAAGCCTCGGGGCCAAGCCCTACGGGCCGGGCTCCAACCCCAAAATCCYGCCGGGTGAGACCAGTCCGCCGCCGCAGCCGGTCGTCACCCCAACGACGCTTGGCCGGCCGCCCGCGGCCTGCCCGCGTTCTGCAGCCGCCGGGGTGGCCCCTGCGCCCTGGCAGGGAGCCGCGGCCCTGACCTGCCGGAAGTTCACCTCGACGTGGGGCTACGCCCGCGGCCACAACATGTACTGGCTGACGTCTGCGCCGCTGCACCTGGGCTTCGACACGATGAACGGAACGATGGTCCTGGTGGTCCGGATGCCGTGTGGCGTACTCAATGTCCCTGCGACGGTCGATGATTTCGGGATAGTGCCCGACCCGGCGCGTACGGCGGAGTCGGCGGACGGCTGTGTGGATGCGGACGCGGAACACCGGGGCTGGACGAGCGCCTTCTTCAAGGCACCAATGGTGTACCAGCTGGATTCCACGGAGCTCGTGCTTACCAGCGACGCCGGCCAGATCCGGTTCAAGCAGGGCTAAGGCTGGGGCTTCTTTTCCGTAGCCAGGAGAACCGTGCACTCGGGGCATAGCCCAAAAATTTCCACGGTGTGCTCGACGGCGGTGTAGCCGTGCTCGCTGGCAATCCGCGCGGCCCACGCCTCAACCGCGGGTGCCTCGACCTCGACGGCCTTGCCGCAGTTCCGGCACAGTAGGTGATGGTGGTGGCCGGTCACGGCGCACCGACGGTACACCACCTCGCCGTCGGCGTTCCGCAGCACGTCCACCAGGCCGTCGTCGGCGAGCGACTGCAGGATCCGGTAGGCCGTGGCCAGCGAGACGGAGGTGCCTTGTTCCTGGAGGATGCGGTGCAGCTCCTGCGTGCTGACGAAGTCGGCCAGCTCGTCCAGGGCGGCGCTGACGGCCAGCCGCTGCTTGGTGACGCGCTGTTCCTTGCCCTGTTCCCGGCCCTGGTCCTTGCCTGCGGCGTGTTCCGTGGTTCCGGCAGCGGCGCGGGCCGGTGCCTGGCTGCCGCCGGTGGTGGCGCCCTGGGACATGGGGAAACTCGCTTCGCTGGGGGTGGTACTGCGGGGTGGGCAGGCTCCCAGATTACCAGCCGGGTCCCGTGGACACCGCCTCGGACCGCGCCATAGGCTGGCCGGATGAAGCTGACCAAATTCACCCATGCCTGCGTCCGCCTCGAGAAGGAAGGGCGCGTCCTGGTACTGGATCCGGGCACGTTCTCCGAGACGGCGGAGGCGCTGGACGGCGCGTCGGCCGTGCTCATCACCCACGAGCACGCGGACCACATCGACGTCGACGCCGTTACCGGCGCCCTGCTGGCCAACCCGGAGCTGGAGCTCTATGCCCCCGACGGCGTGGCCTCGGGGCTGCGGGAGAAAGCGTCGGCCGCAGCCGGGCGGATCCACACCGTCGCCGCGGATGAGGCGTTCGAGGCGGCCGGCTTCGACGTCCGGAGCTTTGGCGGCCAGCATGCGCTCATCCATCCGCAGATCCCGGTGGTGGCCAACGTCGGCTACCTGGTGGATTCCAACGTCTACCACCCCGGGGATTCCTTCGCGATTCCGGACGGGATCGACGTCCAGACGCTGCTGGTTCCGATCCACGCGCCCTGGAACAAGATCGGCGAGGTGGTCGATTTTGTCATCGGCGTCCGTGCTCCGCGAGCCTTCCCGGTCCACGACGCGCTGCTGAACGACCTCGGGCGGGGGCTTGTGGAGAACCATGTCACCCGGATCGGTGCCAGGTACGGCACCGAATACCGGCACCTTTCCAGCGGCGAGTCAGTGGAGGTCTAACCCTCCGGGGCCCCGCTCCCTACGCGGGCCAGGCACCGGTCGCGAAGAATTCCTCGATAACGGCCTCATATGGGGCCGGGTCCAGGCCCTGCGCCTGCAGCCAGTCCGGGTTGCAGTAATTGCCCGAGTAGCGGTCGCCGCCGTCGCACATCAACGACACCACGCTGCCCCGGCGGCCCTCGGCGACCATCTCCGCGATCAGCTGCCACACGCCCCAGAGATTGGTTCCGGTGGACGGGCCCGCGTGGAGCCCGACGTGCCGGCGCAGGTGGCGCATCGCGGCGACCGAGGCGGCATCGGGCACCTGGATCATGTGGTCGATGACAGCCGGAACAAAGCTCGGCTCCAGGCGCGGCCGCCCGATCCCCTCGATCCGGGACGGCAGCCCGGTGGCGTCCGTCGTGGTGCCGCCGTCCCGGCCGGCTAGCCAGCCCGGGAAGAAAGCCGAGTTCTCGGGATCGACGACGGCGAGTGACGTGTTGTGGCGCTGGTAGCGCAAGTAGCGGCCAATCGTGGCACTGGTCCCTCCGGTGCCGGCTCCCACGACGATCCAACGCGGGACCGGGTGCTCCTCCAGGGCGAGCTGGCCGAAGATGGATTCCGCGATGTTGTTGTTGCCCCGCCAGTCGGTGGCGCGCTCGGCGTAGGTGAACTGGTCCATGTAGTGGCCGCCGGTGCTGCGGGCCAGCTCCTCGGCGGCCGCGTACACCTCGGAGGCATGGTCCACAAGGTGGCAAGTACCGCCGAACTGCTCGATCAGGGCGATCTTTTCGCGGCTGGTGGTCCGGGTCATAACGGCAATGAACGGCAGTCCCAGCAGCTGGGCGAAATACGCTTCGGAGACGGCGGTGCTTCCGCTTGAGGCCTCGACGATGGTGGTGCCCTCGCGGATCCAGCCGTT
This sequence comes from Arthrobacter sp. 05L45_2, assembly GCF_056397525.1. NCBI lineage: Bacteria > Bacillati > Actinomycetota > Actinomycetes > Micrococcales > Micrococcaceae > Arthrobacter > Arthrobacter sp. 05L45_2. The sequence goes on from NZ_JBFTNO010000001.1 coordinate 34,995, forward strand.
GACCAGCCCGAAGAGGAACAGCGACCGGGCCAGCCGGTGTTTGAGGCTCCCGGTGCGGTGCGTCGATTCGTCCTTGAGGTACAGCTGAACACCCCAGTGCTCGGGCAGCGGCACCGAGTAGAGATGGGTGTCGGCCGACCTGTTGTTCTCCGCATTGATCCGGCGGATAGCCTCATCGGCCCAGGCCCGGTCCTGCTCGCGCTCGTTCGTCACCGCCCCAGCCTACCCGCGGGGGTGCCTACGCGGCGGTAGCARTGGCACCGTTAGAGTGGGCGGATGAACACGCTGATGACTGTGGCCGACCTCAAGGACCGAATGGACTCCGGCGCCCGAACGGTGCTGCTGGATGTCCGCTGGGCCCTCGGCGACCCGCATGGCCGGGCCCACTACCGGGAGGCCCACATCCCCGGCGCGGTCTTTGTGGACCTTGCCTCCGAGCTTGCCGGTCCGGCCGACCCCGCCCGCGGCCGCCACCCGCTGCCGCCGCCCGCGCAGTTCCAGCAGTCCGCCCGCTCGTGGGGTATCCGTAACGGCGACGTGGTGGTGGCCTACGACAACACCGGTAACCTCGCAGCAGCCAGGCTCTGGTGGATGCTGCGCAACGCCGGATTCGAGTCCGTTTCCCTGCTCGACGGCGGCCTGGCCGCCTGGCGCGCCGCGGGCTTCGACGTCGAAAGCGGCGACGCCGGCGTGGAGCCGGGCGACGTCGCACTGACAGACGGTGCCATGCCGGCGATTGGCGCCAGCGAGGCGGCGGCCTGGTCCGGCCGGGGCCTGTTGCTCGATGCCCGGGCGGGGGAGCGCTACCGCGGCGAGATTGAGCCCGTGGACCCGCGCGCGGGACACATCCCGGGTGCCGTGAGCGCACCGACCACGGCCAACCTGGCGGCAGACGGCCGGTTCCTCCCGGGCGGCGACCTCCGTCAGCGTTTCCTCGACCTGGGGGTCCGCGAGGATGCGCCCACTGCCGTGTATTGCGGGTCCGGGGTGACAGCAGCCCACGAAGTGGCGGCACTGGAGATCGCCGGCTTCCCCGCGGTCCTGTACCCCGGGTCATTCTCGGAGTGGTCGAACAACCCGTCCAACAGCGTGGTCACCGGCGCCGACCCGGCTTAGGCAGCGGGCAGCCGCGCCGACCGGGAGCCCATCAGGGATCTTCGGGCAAGGTGTCGCTGCACCCTCCGCTGATGATGACGCGGATCAGGATGCGGATCGGGTCGGGGCGCTGCCGGACATCCGGGCAGACGGGGAGCGGCGGAGGCATACTTGTGGCCTGTCGGCGTCGTGACCTCAATGGTGTGCGTGGGGCCAGGCCGCGGCGTGGCGCTCCACCCGGGCGTCTCCTTGGTGTGGTTGCAGGCTTCGCAGAGCCCCGCGCCGTTGCTGGCGGAGGTGGTGCCACCGGCGTGCCACGGGACCACGTGGTCCAGGTGACGGATCGGTGCGTCACAGTAGGGGGAGCGGCAGGTGTCGTCGCGGGCGTGGATGAAGCGACGCAGTCCCGCGGGGAAGAGCCGGGCCCGCGAGTCCATTGCCAGGAGTTCACCGGTGGCCGGTGCGGTGTAGAGCCGGCGCAGCCAGGCGGCCATGGTCCGTCCGTCGCCCGGGCTGCGGGCGGGGCCGCTGGATAGGAGCTTCCGCGCCCACCCCGCAGGCACGATGCCGTAGCCGGGCACTCTCGCGGGCTCACTGTCTCGCTGCAACAGGGTGCGATCGGTCATAACAAGCTGAATTTCGGTCCCCGACAGGCCGCCGGCTTTCCCGGTGGCGCGCTCCACCAAGGCGTCGGCCATTATCTGGCCGCGCGAGCGGGGATCGCCGTCGGAGCGCAGCGCATCGGCGTGCCGGATCAGTGCGGCGTGCACTGCCACACCAGCGGCGACGGGCAGCAAGGCTGTCAGGTAACACATGGTGTCCGGGGCCGGACGGAGGCTGACGTGGCGCTCCCCTTCGGCGCGACTGGCACGGTCTGCCACGGACCGTGGGTCCCGGCGGTAGGCTGCCGCCCTCGCTGCGGCGGTAATGGCCCGGTCTCCTGAGCCCTCGAAGCTGCCTGCGTCGGCCGCCAACTCCTGATCCACGGCAGTGCGGTCTGCAGCGGACAGGCATGCTGTTTCTCGCACCACAAGGGTCGCGCGCCATTCGTTGAGCTGTCCGGTCTCCAGCGCGGCGAGGGTGCGAGGCATCTCCGTAACGAGCGCGGTGGCCAGTCCCAGGAGGCGGCCACCCCGAGCAGGCGATTCACGGCGGGCCAGGGCAATCTGGGCGCCAATGCCGGTGCCCAGCCTGTCCGCCGGTAGGCCGGCGTCGGCCTGCGCGCGGCGCTGAAGCATGTCAAAGGCAACCGCCAGCCTGGCCTGGCGGGCTGAAACGGCGGACCTCAGGTTCTCCAGGGCCCGTATTTCGTCAATGAGGGCAGCCGGACTGGCCGGCGTCGGGATGCCGGGCAGGAGCTTGGCAAAGTCCTCGACCGTCACACGGTGGGTCAGGGGCCGGCCGGCCGAAACCGCGCCGGAATGCCCCGCCGAAACCATTGCCGGATTGCTGTTGCCGTCCATAGTCATACTGTTCCAGCGACCTCTGACAATATAAGCAGCGGCAGAATCGGCCGTGCAGCAGGGCCGCTGGCTCCTGAGACCCCTGTGCCGCAACGGGGTGAGGCGGTCAATCTCCTGAAGCAGCGCTCAGGCCACGGCGCCCCCGCCGCAGAGCCAGATGTCCAGGGCCTGTGACCAGGCCTCCCTGCCCGGAGGACGCACTCCAACCCGGACCGCCGGCGTCGTAGCCGGCCAACCTTGGCAGGTTCCTAGTGCCCCGGCTCCAGGGCGAGCTTCAGGCCAAAGCCAACCAGGACCGTTCCTGTGATCCGGTCGATCACCCGGATGCTCCGGGCACTTTTGAGCCACTTGGAGGCAAAGCCGGTCGCGAAGATCAGCAGCGTGAACCAGAGCATGGAGAACGCGCAGTGCACCCCGGCCAGCAGCATTCCCATCAGCAGGGGAGAGGCCCCGGAAGGAATGAACTGCGGGATCGTGGCGATGTAGAAGACCCCGACCTTCGGATTCAGCAGGTTGGTGCCGGCCCCGGTGAGCCAGCCCCTGAGCAGCTGGCGTCCGCCGGCCGCAGGCAGGGACGCTTCGGCGTGCCCCGCCGTCGTCCCGTCACTGCTGCGCCAGCTTTTCCAGAGCAGCGACAGACCCAGCCAGATCATGTACGCCGCGCCGGCCAGTGTCAGGAGGCGGTATGCGAGTTCGGAGGCCGCGAGYAGCGCCGAAACCCCCACGGCCGCGGCAATGCCCCACACCATGGCGCCGGTGCTGATGCCTAGGGCGGTGGCAAAAGCGAAGCCGCGGGACCGCGAAATGGAAGAGCGGAGCACCAGTGCGGTGTCGATGCCGGGCACCAGGGTCAGCAGCCCGGCGACAACGGCGAAAGAGAGAACGGCTTGATAGACAGTCACCCTCCAAGGATAGGGCGGCTGAACTGCGGAAAAGCGCCAGAACGCCGGCTCCGCCCACCCCCGCCCGTGCGGGCAAACTGGCACCGAAAGCGCTCCCGGGGGTAGCGTCGAGCCATGACTCCAGGACGCCCCGTACCGCCGCCCCTCGCCAAGCCGCTTCCCGACCTCACCGCGGCCGGCGCTGACGCCAGCGCCACGCTCGCCGCCGCGTACGGCGCCACCGCCAGCGACAGCGGCCTCGTCCCGCTGACCGTCGCCCGGCGCGCGCCCAAGGCCGACGACGTCGAGATCGCCATTGAGTTCTGCGGCCTCTGCCACTCGGACGTGCACGCCACCCGCGGCGAATGGGGCACCCAGAACTACCCGCTCGTTCCCGGGCACGAAATCGTCGGCCGCGTCACCCGCGTCGGCTCCGCCGTCGACGACTTCACGGTCGGGGAACGCGTCGGCGTCGGCTGCATGGTTGATTCCTGCCGCGAATGCGACAGCTGCCTCGACGGCCTCGAGCAGTACTGCGAAAACGGCATGACCGGAACCTACGGCGCCAAGGATGCCCGCAACGGCGGCGCCATCACCCAGGGCGGCTACTCGACGTCGATCGTCGTCGACYGGAACTACGTCCTCCGGGTTCCGGAAGGACTGGACCCCGCCGCCGCGGCACCCCTGCTCTGCGCCGGTATCACCACCTATTCGCCGCTCAACCACTTCGAGGTTGAAGAGGGCGACGTTGTGGGTGTGGTGGGCCTGGGCGGACTCGGGCACATGGCGGTCAAGATCGCCAAAGCCATGGGGGCAGAGGTCACGGTCTTCACCACCTCGGAGCGCAAGTTTGAGGCCGCCCGCGAGCTCGGTGCCGACCACGTGGTCCTGTCCACGGACCCGGCGGCGATGGAGGCCACGGACCGCAGCATCGACGTCATCATCGACACCGTCGCCGCCCCGCACGACCTCAACCCCTTCTTCCGGACCCTGCGCGTGGACGGCGCCCTGTTCCAGCTCGGTCTGCCCTCCGAGGCGATGCCGCCGGTCAACCCCGGCGCCCTGATCCGCCGCCGTATCGCCTATGCCGGGTCTCTCATCGGCGGGATTGCAGAGACCCAGGAAATGCTGGACTTCTGTGCCGAGCACGGCGTGGTGTCCGACGTCGAAGTGGTCAGCGCGGACCAGCTGAACGAAGCCTACGACCGGATGGTGGCCGGCGACGTGAAGTACCGGTTTGTTCTGGACGCCAGCACCCTGGGGTCCCCGGCGGAAAAGGCGGACGCATGAGCACCCTGTTCACCAAGATCATCAACGGCGAGATCCCGGGCCGCTTCGTGTGGCGCGAGGACGACGTCGTCGCCTTCCTGACCGTGGGTCCGCTGGCCGACGGCCACACCCTGGTGGTCCCCACCGAGGAAGTCGACCGCTGGACCGATGCGTCGGCGGACACGGTGGGCAGGGTCATGGAGGTGGCCCGCAGGATCGGCGCCGTCCAGGTGAAGGTGTTCGACGCCGCCCGTGCGGGCCTGATCGTGGCCGGCTACGAGATCAACCACATGCACGTGCATGTTTGGCCCTCCAACTCGATGGCCGACTTCGACTTCGGCGCGGTGGATCAGCACCCGGACCCCGCCCGGCTGGACGCCAACGCGGAGAAGTTGCGGGCAGGGCTGCGCGACGCCGGCCACGGCGCGTACGTGCCGGACGCCTAGGGCCGCGAAGCCGCTAGGCCGGTGCCAGGGCCTTGTTCAGCACTGTCCGGATCCGCTTTTCGGAGACCGAATAGGCGGTGCCGAGTTCGACGGCGAAGAGGCTCACCCTGAGTTCTTCGATCATCCAGCGGACCTGGGTTAACTCGGTGCCCAGGCGCCGGCCCGGCAGCAGCGCCGAGACGGCGTCGTCGTAATCGTCCTCCAGGGCCTGGACGGCTGCCATGTGTTGGGCGTCGCGCTGGACGTTCCCGGGAAGCTTCTCCAGGCGCTTTTCGATGGCTGCGAGGTAGCGCGGCAGCTGGCTGAGCTGGGCGTAACCCGTGCGTGCCACAAAGCCGGGGAAGACCAGCTGTTCCAGCTGGCTTTTCACGTCATTGAGCGCGCTGATCAGGGCCAGGCTGGTGGTCCCCTTAAGCTGTTTTTCGATCCTCCGCGTGCTCGCCAGGACGCGTTCGACGACGACGGTCACCGTGAAGACCGTATCGATCAGCTCGGCCCGGACCAGTTCGTACAGGTCCTTGAATGACGCCTCGTCCCAGGGCAGGGCCTCCGGCGTGAGCTTGTCGATCGCTGCCAGGGAGCAGTCCGCGATGAGGGCGGACACGGAGCCATGCGGGTTTTGGCTGAACGTCAATTTCTCGGTGTTGTTCAGGTGCTCCAGGACATAGCGGTCCGGCGGCGGCACCTTCAGGGCGAGCAGCCGGATGACCCCGCCCCGCATGGCCTGTTCCTGCTCGGACGTGGTCTGGAACAGCCGCAACGCCACGGACGTACCCTCGTCCACCAGCGCCGGGTAGCCGGTGACTGTGTGACCCTTGACGGTGCCCTGTACCTGGCGCTGGACGGTCCCGAAGGTCCAGTCCTTCAGCCCGGACAGTTCAGTGAATCCGGCGGGGCCGGCAGCCTGGCGTGCCGGCGCGGCGTCAGGCGCAGCGTTCTTGCCGTCCCTCTGTCCATTGCCACGGTTACCGGACTTGGCCCCCACTGTGGAGGGCGTGGCGCCGAGGGACTCGGCAATGGCGCGGCGGGTGGCGGGGGCCAGCTTCTCCTGCAGGGCGGCGAGGTCTTTGCCTTCGTCCAGGACCTTGCCGCTGGAGTCGACCACGCGGAAGCTGACCCGCAGGTGGGCCGGCACGGCGTCCCAGTTCCAGGACCCCGCCGGGATGACCTGGCCGCGGATCCGGCGCAGCACCAGTTCCAGTGACGGCTCGAGTTCATCGGCGGCGGGATCGAAGTCGGCTTCGAGGGCTGCGACGGCCTGCCGTGCGACGTCGGGAGCCGGGACGAAGTTCTTCCGGACCTGCTTGGGCAGGGACTTGATCAGGGCCGTCACCAGCTCCACCCGCTGGCCGGGAATCAGCCAGCGGAATGCGGCGTCGTCCAGCTGGTTCAGGAACAGGACGGGGACTTCGGCTGTGACRCCGTCGGACGGATTCGGTGGCGAGCCCGGAGCCACCGGATGGAACTCGTAGCTCAGCGGCAGGTCGAAGCCCTTGTGCTGCCAGATCTTCGGGTAGGCCGAGTCATCCAGGGCGTCGGCGTCCTCGCTGATGAGCAGCGACTGGTCAAAGTCCAGCAGCGCGGGGTCCTGCTGGCGTGCTTCCTTCCACCACTTGTCGAAGTGGCGTTCGGACACTACGTCCTTGCCGACGCGGGCGTCGTAGAACCCGAACAGAGCCTCATCGTCCACGAGGATGTCCCGGCGGCGCATCCGGGCCTCAAGCTCCTCGACTTCCTGCAGCAGGGCACGGTTGCGGTGGAAGAACTTATGGTGGGTCTGCCAGTCACCCTCAACCAGGGCATGCCGGATGAATAACTCGCGGGACAGCTCCGGATCCACCCGCCCGTAGTTAACCCGCCTGCTGGGGATGATCGGCACGCCGTACAGCGTGACTTTCTCATGGGCCATCACCGAGCCCATCTTCTTGGACCAGTGCGGCTCGCTGTAGCTGCGTTTGACCAGGTCGGGCGCCACCTGCTCGGCCCAGAGGGGATCGAATTTCGCGGCTACCCGGGCCCAGAGCCTGCTCGTTTCCACCAGCTCGGCGGCCATCACAAAGGTGGGGGATTCCTTGAATAGGGCGGAGCCGGGGAAGATCGCGAACCGGCTGCCGCGGGCGCCGGCGTACTCGCGTTTGCGTTCGTCGAGGATACCGATGTGGCTCAGCAGGCCCGAGAGCAGGCTGATATGGATGCCTTCGTGGTTGCCCACGGGATCGGTGAGCCGTTTGTTGTCGAGGCTGATGCCCAGCGGCCGGGCGAGCTGGCGCAGCTGGGCAAAGAGGTCCTGCCACTCCCGGACGCGCAGGTAGTTGATGAACTCGGTGCGGCACAGCCGGCGGAAAGCGGTGGAGGAGAGCTCCTGCTGCTTCTCCTGCAGGTAGTTCCACAGGTTCAGGTAGCCCGTGAAATCGGAGTTCTCGTCCCGGAACCGCGCGTGTTTCTCCGCGGCGAGCTGCTGCTTGTCGGTCGGGCGCTCGCGCGGGTCCTGGATGGTCAGCGCAGCGGCCAGGATCATGACCTCGCGGACGCAGCCACGCTTCCCGGACTCGACGATCATCCGGCCCAGCCGCGGATCCACCGGGAGTTGGGCCAGCTGCTGTCCGACGGCGGTCAGCCCGCCGCCGTTGCGGTTGTTGCGGTTGGTCCCGCCGTTCCGGCCGCCGCGCGCGCCGGCGTCGCCCGCGGGCTCCTGGCTGCGGACGGCATTCAGGGCGCCGAGCTCGCGCAGGAGGGAGACGCCGTCGTTGATGGCGCGGGAATCCGGCGGCTCAACGAACGGGAAGTTCTCCACGTCCTTGGGTCCCCGGGCCACGCCCATGGCGGTCATCTGCAGGATGACGGCGGCGAGGTTGGTGCGGAGGATTTCCGGATCGGTGAACTGCGGGCGGGACTCGAAGTCTTCCTCGGAGTAGAGCCGGATGGCGATGCCGTCGGAGACGCGCCCGCACCGGCCGGAGCGCTGGTTGGCCGAGGCCTGGGAGACCCGTTCGATGGGCAGGCGCTGGACCTTGGTCCGGTGCGAGTACCGCGAAATGCGGGCGGTGCCGGTGTCGATGACGTACTTGATGCCGGGAACAGTGAGCGAGGTTTCGGCGACGTTGGTGGCCAGGACAATCCGGCGCTTGCTGCCGGGGTGAAACACCTTGTGCTGTTCCTGGAGGCTCAGGCGGGCGAAGAGCGGCAGCACTTCGGTGCCGGCGAGCCGCCGGTTGGCCTGGATCCGGGCGTTGAGCGCCTCCGCGGCGTCCCGGATCTCGCGCTCGCCGGAGAAGAAGATGAGGATGTCGCCGGGGGCCTCCGTGGCGAGCTCGTCGACGGCGTCGCACACGGCGTCCAGCGGGTCGCGGTCTTCCTCGAGTTCGTCGTCGGAACCCTCGCCGTCACCATCGGCGCCTGGACCACCGGCCGGCTGGGACAGCGGACGGTAGCGGATTTCCACCGGGAATGTCCGGCCGGACACTTCGATGATGGGGGAGGGGTCCTCCTCGCTGCCGAAGTGCTTGGCGAAGCGCTCCGGATCGATGGTGGCCGAGGTGATGATGATCTTCAGGTCCGGGCGCTGGGGCAGGATGCRCTTCAGGTAGCCGAGGATGAAGTCGATGTTGAGGCTGCGTTCGTGGGCCTCGTCGATGATGATCGCGTTGTATTTGCGCAGCAGCTTGTCGCGCTGGATCTCGGCCAGCAGGATGCCGTCGGTCATCAGCTTGACCTTGGTGGAGCGGCTGACCTCGCCGGTGAAGCGGACCTGGAAACCGACTTCCTGGCCGATCTCCACACCAAGTTCCTCGGCAATGCGCTCAGCCACGGTCCGGGCGGCGAGCCGCCGGGGCTGCGTGTGTCCGATCAGGCCGTTCTCGCCCAGTCCGAGCTCCAGGCACATCTTGGGGATCTGGGTGGTCTTACCGGAGCCCGTCTCGCCGGCGATGATGGTCACCTGGTTCGCGGCGATGGCGGCCATCAGGTCCTCGCGCCGTTCGGAGACCGGCAGATCGGCGGGGTAGGAGATATGCAGTGTCATGGCTGAAAACAGTCTACTGTCCGCCGCGCCGGGCAGAGAGTTGCCCGGTCCCTGGCGGGGCCGGGCAGCAGGTGGGGTTGGTGATTGGGGGTGCGGGGCGCCCTGCGGGCTAGAAGAACCGCAGGCTGTAGCTGGTGCTGGGAAGGTCGTGGGCCATCCAGTACTCTTCCGAACGGACAGGGGGATTGTGGCCGAGCCCGTCCTTCCGGAGGCTCCGGAGGGTGGCGGCCACGGCGGCGAGGACCAGGATGATGAGGGCAATTCCGATGAGTTCCATACCTCCATGGTTCTCCGGTACTGGATCCAAAAAAAGTGGCAGAAACGACCAAAAAACTATAATTTCTGCCACACTGGATACATGATCAAATCAGTGGCAATGATTGTGGTTCCCAACTTCTCGGTCTTCGAATTCGGGACCGCTTTCGAGGTGTTCGGCGTGGACCGGTCGGACCGCGGATCCGGGGTCCCCGCCTTTGATTTCCGGGTCTGCACGCCGGAGCCCGGGGATGTGCCCATGAAGTCGGGGCTGTCCATGCACGTGCCGCTCGGACTGGCGGCGGCCGCGGACGCGGACCTGGTCATCATGACTCCGTTCGGCAAGGACTCCGATGTGGCGGAGTCCGTGCTGGAGGCGCTGCGGGCCGCGCACGCACGCGGGGCCTGGGTCATGTCGATCTGCTCCGGGGCCTTTGCGCTGGCCCGGGCGGGCCTGCTGGATGGCCGCCGCTGCACCACCCACTGGCACTACTCGCAGGAGCTCGCCAGCCGGTACCCGGCGGCGCTTGTGGACGAAAACGTGCTCTACGTCCAGGACGGCCGAATCATCACCAGCGCCGGAACGGCCGCGGGAATCGACGCCAGCCTGCATCTGGTCCGGGTGGAACTGGGCGCCAACGTCGCAGCCAGCATCGCGCGCGACATGGTGGTTCCGCCGCACCGCGACGGAGGGCAGGCGCAGTTCATTGACCGCCCGATGCCGCGCTGCGGATCCCAGCCGATGGAGGAACTCCTGCGCTGGATGGTCCGGAACCTGGACGAGGACCACTCCGTCAATGAACTCGCCGCGCGCGTGCATATGTCCCCGCGGACGTTCGCCCGCCGTTTCCGTGCCGAGACCGGCGCCACGCCGGCCGCCTGGCTGAACTCCCAACGGGTCCTCCGCGCCCAGGAACTCCTGGAAACGACCGACCTCAATATTGACGAGATCGCCCGCGAATCCGGGTTCGGCCACTCAGTGCTGCTCCGCCACCACTTCGCCAAGGTGCTCGACACCAGCCCGCAGTCATACCGGCGCACCTTCCGCGGGCACCTGGCGGCGGTCTAGGTCCCTCTGACCTGGTGCTAGGCCTCTATCAAGCCTCGTCCGGCGGCACGTCGCCGGCGGAAGCCCGGGCACAGTCAACCAGGGCACGCCAGGGTCCGGTGACGTGCCGCTCGGGCAGGGTGGCGCGGCGCTGGCCGGCACGGATCCGGTAAACGAAGCGGTCGGGCTGTCCGGTGTCGTCCCCGGGCAGGTTGTCCCACGGGCAGGCTTCGATGAGGCCCTGCCACTGGTCCAGGGCGTCGGGAGTCTCCGGCTGCACGCTCCAGACACGCTGGATCCCGGCTACGCCGCCGCTGCGCTGAACCGTGATCTTCATGGGTGTCTCTCCACCGGGACTCGTCGTCGTGCTCGGTCGGCACGTGCCGCTTACAGCCTCACTTTCACAGTTTCCCACGCCTTCCGGACGGCGTCATGCTCTGCCGACTCCGCACCGAAGAGCTCCTGGGCGGAGGCCGCCGTGGCCTTGGCGAAGGCACTGAACGTGGCAGTGGGCTTCAGCGAACCTCCGGTCAGGGTCTCGTACCAGATCCGCCCGGGGGTTTCCCAGGCGTTTCCTCCGATAGCCGCCGCCACAAGGTAGAACGCGCGGTTCGGGATCCCGGAGTTAAGGTGCACCCCGCCGTTGTCCGAACTGGTGCGGACATAGGAATCCATCGAGTCCGGCTGCGGATCCTTGCCGAGCACGTCGTCGTCGTACGCGGTCCCGGGCGCCTTCATGGAGCGCAGGGC
>NZ_JBFTNO010000002.1:0-45991 GCF_056397525.1 Arthrobacter sp. 05L45_2
GCAGAAATACTGATCGGGGCGAACACCAGGTAACCGGCCGAAGCCAGCCCTGCAGACACCAGCCAGATCCAAAAATTCGGCCACAGCTTCTCGCTGAACAGGACTGCGGCGTCGTCGGGGGTGCTGTTGGAGGCAGGCACTGCTGCACTGGATTCGGGCATGAGCCCAGCTTTTCACTTTTCCCGGACCATTTCACCTCGGCGCCGCCRGCGGCGCCCGGGCACGCCGGACCTGCCCGGCGCCGCCGTGGTAGTCCTAGGTTCGCCCCGGGCGTTACAGTGGGTCACTGTGACTGAAGAAACCACCGCCGTGAACACCCTGCCGGCAGAGCCCGCAGCCGGCGACATTCCAGCCTACGGAACCCCCACCCTCAAAGTGCAGCTGAAAATGCTCGACGACGGTCTGGAACCGCCGTCGTACGCGCACCCCGGCGACGCCGGCGCGGACCTGCGCGCCCGCGAGGACGTGGTCCTGGCACCCGGGGAGCGGCGCCTGGTGCCCACCGGTGTGTCCATCGCGCTGCCGGACGGCTTTGTCGCGCTGATCCACCCGCGCTCCGGCCTCGCGACCAAACACGGGCTGACCGTGGTCAACGCGCCCGGAACGGTCGACGCCGGCTACCGCGGCGAGATCGCCGTGACGCTCCTGAATACTGACCGCGACGCGGCCATTGAACTTCGGCGCGGCGATAGAATTGCACAAATGGTCATCCAGCGCGTGGAGTACGCGGAGTTCGTGCCCGTCCCGGAGCTCGGCGATTCCGTCCGCGGCGGCGGCGGCTTCGGTTCCACCGGTGGTTTCGGCGCACCCCGGGCCTAACCCCCGCCCGAGGGCGCGGCTGAACCCCCAGCGGCAGCCGGGCCCGTTCGTGCAGGATCACAACTAAGGAGACAACCCATGGTTTTTGGGCGTGGCAAGAAAGCCAAGCAGGACCAGTCGACGGACACCGTTGAGAGCACGGAAGACACCGCGGCCGAAACCGGCGCATCAGCCGGCGCCGGGGACGGTGCCCTGGATGGAGCACAGCGCAGCTCCGGGCCGTACGACGTTGCGGAGATCGAGAACCAGGACGGCTACGTGGACCTCGGCGCGCTGCTGATTTCCCCGCGCGAGGGCCTGCAGCTGCGCCTTGAGGTGGAAGAAGCCACCCAGCGCGTTGTTGCCGTCACCATGGACCTGGAAGGCTCCAGCCTCCAGCTGCAGGCCTTCGCCGCACCCCGCTCCGAGGGGCTGTGGGACGAAATCCGCGAGCAGATCGGCCAGTCCGTCGGCAGCCAGGGCGGCCAGGTCGAGGAGATCGAAGGCCACTTCGGCATCGAACTCGTCGCCAAGCTGCCCGCCGGCGACGGCAGCGACGGCTACCGCGTCGCCCGCTTCATCGGCGTCGATGGTCCCCGCTGGTTCCTCCGCGGTGTCCTCGGCGGAGAGGCCGCGCTGGACCGCGCCGCCGCGGCCGGACTCGAGGAGCTGTTCCGCCAGATCGTCGTCGTACGCGGCGAAAGCCCCATGCCGCCCCGCGACCTGCTGCAGCTGCGGCTGCCCAAGGACACCGGCGTGGCCGCACCCGCGGGCGCGCCGCAGTTCGAAGAGCCCGAGCGTGGACCGGAGATAACCCAGATTGGTTGATGGACCCGTCAGGAAAGCGCCCGCCACCGTCCCGGTGCGGGGCCTTCCGGAGCGCGGCCGGGTCCTCTGCCGGGGCTTCATTGAGTCCGTGACCTATGCCCCGTCCTGCGACGTCGCCGCGTTCACCGCGATCATCACCGACCACGACGCCCCGCCGCCCAAGGCCCGGCCCGCGGCCCGCGCAGCAGCGACGGAATCGGCAGTGCCGGGATCGGCGGCCGCCGGCGGATCCGGTGCCGCCCCGGCCGGCTCTGCGGAGAACCGCCGCAAGCGTCCCGTGGTGGCCGCCGACCGGCTGCGCGTGGTCTGGCTGGGACGGCGCCGCATCCCCGGGGTGACCGCCGGCCTGGAACTCCGGCTCGAGGGCATGGTCACCGTCCGCGACGGACTGCCCACCATGTTCAATCCGCGCTACGAAATACTCTCCCGCGAGGAGCACTAATGAGCACCCCCGAGAACCCGCCACAGGCCGACGCCCCGCAGCCCACGGTGGCGCAGCTCGCCGAGGGCTACGCCGCCAAAGCCGGCCTGCACCGCTCCGAAAACGGCAACATCGACGTCCTCAAAAGCGCCGGCGGCGTCCAGGGGATCGCCGAGAGCATCCTGCCCGGCCTGGTCTTCCTGATCGTGTTCACGGTTACCCGGGAGCTGCCGGCGGCTTTGATCGCCGCGTTGGCCGTCGCCGCCCTGTTCACCGTCGCCAGGCTGGTGCAGCGCAAACCCCTGACGCAGGCGCTGGCCGGAATTGTCGGCGTCGGGCTCTCCGCCTGGCTGGCGAACTCCACGGGGAAGGCCGAGGACTTCTACGTCCTGGGCTTCTTCACCAACCTCGGCTACATCCTGGCCATGGCCATCTCGATCGCGGTGCGCTGGCCCTTCGCCGGCCTGCTTTTCGGATTCATCCGCAACGAGGGCCTGGACTGGCGCAAGCACCCGGCGCGGGTGAAGTCCTACCGGATTGGCACATGGGTAATCATCTCGGTCCTGGCCCTGCGCCTGATCGTCCAGGTCCCGCTGTACCTGATGGGGGAGCAGGGCCTCGCCGGGCTCGCCACCACCCGGCTGATCATGGGCGCACCGCTGTACATCCTGGGTATGTGGGTCGCGTGGCTGCTGACCCGCCCGGCCCCGGCCCCCGTGGGGGAGCCGGTTGCGGAGCCGGCGGGGGACTAGCCGTCGAAGCCGTCGTCCCCGGCGGGCTGGGCTTCGCGGCCGTGATGCTCGGCCGTGACCGGGTGCTGGCCGTCGCCTGATTCGCCGGCGCCGTCGGGGGATTCCGGGGCCGAGAGCAGCGCCCGCAGTCCGTCTTCCGCCGCGATGGTGGTGACGAAGAAGAGTTCGTCGCCGCCGTCGATCACGTCATCCCGGCTGGGCGTGATGGGCGCCTGGTCGCGCAGGATGGCCACCAGCGTGGCGTCCTCGGGCCAGTCGATATCGCCGACAGTCAGGCCGATGACGTGGGAGTCGTGCGGCACAGTGAACTCCACGAGTGAGGACACCCCGGTCTGCAGGGTCAGGAGCCGGACGAGGTCGCCGATTTCGACAGCTTCCTCCACCAGTGCCGTCATCAGCTGCGGAGTATTGACCGCGACGTCGACGCCCCAGGAGTCGTCGAACATCCAGTCGTTCTTGGGGTTGTTGACCCGGCCCACCGTGCGGCCGACGCCGAACTCGGTCTTGGCCAGCAGCGACACCACCAGGTTCACCTTGTCGTCGCCGGTCGCCGAAACGACGACGTCGGCGTCCTCCAGGCGGGCGTCCTTGAGGGTGCTGAGCTCGCAGGCGTCGCCCACCAGCCAGTGCGCGCCGCGCAGCCCGCTGCGGCCGATCACCTCGGGCTTGAGGTCGATCAGCAGGATCTCGTGTTTGTGGGCCAGCAGTTCACGGGCGATGGAGGACCCGACGCTGCCCGCCCCGACGATGACAACTTTCACTTAGACTCCTTGGCGGGGGACTTGGCAAGAATGTGGGCGACCTCGGAGGTGCGGTCCACGCTGAGCATGGCGTGGACGGTATCGCCGTCCTGGTAGGAGGTGCCGGGGCCGGGGAGGATTCCCTCGCCGAACCTGGTCAGGTAGGCGACGCGGATATCGGCAGCCTTCTCTAGCGCGGACACGGGGTGGCCGATCCAGCCGGAGTCAACGTCCACCTCGGCCAGCACCAGCCGGCCGGAGGGGTCGCGGAAGTCACCGGCGAGATGCTGCTCCGGGAGGATCCGGCGGAGGACCTGGTCGGCGCTCCAGCGCACGGCGGCGACCGTGGGGATACCAAGGCGCTGGTAGATCTCGGCTCGGCCCGGATCGTAGATCCGCGCCACAACGTGGGGGACGTGGAAGGTCTCGCGGGCCACACGGGTGGCCAGGATGTTCGAGTTGTCGCCGCTGGAGACGGCCGCGAAGGCATAGGCCTCCTCGACGCCGGCCTGCTTGAGCGTGTCCCGGTCGAAGCCGACGCCGGTGACCTTACGGCCGGAGAAACCCGTCCGGAGCCGCCGGAACGCGCGGTCGTCCTGGTCGATGATCGCGACCGAATGGCCTGCGTCCTCCAGTGTGTGCGCCAGGGTTGCCCCAACACGGCCACAACCCATGATCACGAAGTGCGCCACACGTGCCTCCTCAAGCTTCCTTTTTGTACTGCTGCGGTTCTGTTGCTGCGTAAAACTCTACCGGCCAGCGGCCGTCCGGAGCCGGTGCGACGGCGGCGCGGCCGGCCGCGGGCGTGCGGGCAGGCTCCGCCGTCATGACATCGCGTCCGAATCAGACTAGCTTTGTCTGGTGCTGACAATTTTCAATGCGGTGAAGCGGGTGCTGGTCGGCCGGCCCTTCCGGAACGACCGTCTGGCCCATACCCTGCTGCCTAAACGGATCGCGCTTCCGATCTTCGCCTCGGATGCACTGTCCTCAGTGGCCTACGCACCGGACGAAATCCTCCTCACCCTGGCCCTGGCCGGCGTCAGCGCGGTAGCGTTCTCGCCCTGGGTAGGCCTCGCCGTGATGGTGGTGCTCCTGACGGTGGTGGCCTCCTACCGGCAGAACGTCCACGCCTACCCCTCGGGCGGCGGCGACTACGAAATCGCCAACGAGAACCTCGGCAAGTACGCGGGACTCACCGTGGCCTCCGCGCTCCTGGTGGACTACGTGCTCACCGTGGCCGTGTCGATGTCCTCCGCCGCGGCCTACCTCACCACAGCCGTCCCGTCGCTGCACGGCCAGCAGGCCACCATCGCCACCATCGGTGTGGTGATCCTGGCCCTGGTCAACCTGCGCGGCATCCGGGAGGCCGGCAGCGTCTTCGCGGTGCCGACCTACATCTTTATGTTCTCGATCCTCGGCATGACCGCCGTCGGCATCTTCCAGGCCGTCACCGGGCAGCTCGGCCAGGCGCCGTCGGCCCAGTTCGAGATCATCCCGGCCCCCGGCTTCGACCAGGGGCTCGTCGGCCTGACCGGCGCCTTCCTGCTGCTCCGGGCCTTCTCCTCGGGTGCCGCCGCGCTGACGGGCGTGGAGGCCATCAGCAACGGTGTGCCGAACTTCCAGAAACCCAAGAGCAAAAAYGCGGCCACCACGCTCCTGCTGCTCGGCGTGATCGCCGCCGCCATGCTCGCCGGCATCATCTACCTGGCCAACGCCACCAAGGTGCACATTGTGCTGGACCCGGCCAAGGAGTTCCTGCTCAACGGCAAACCGCTCGCTGATGACTACATCCAGAACCCGGCCATCAGCCAGATCGCGCAGACGGTCTTCGGCGCCGGCTCCATCCCCTTCTACGTTGTGGTCGCCGCCACCGGCGTGATCCTGGTCTTCGCCTCCAACACCGCGTTCAACGGATTCCCGGTCCTCGGCTCCATCCTGGCCCAGGACGGTTACCTGCCCCGGCAGCTGCGCACCCGCGGGGACCGGCTCGCCTTCAGCAACGGTGTGCTCGCGCTGGCCGCGGGCGCCCTGGTCCTGATCATCTCGTTCAACGCCGACGTCACCAAGCTCATCCAGCTCTACATCGTGGGCGTCTTCATCTCCTTCACGCTGAGCCAGCTCGGCATGATCCGGCACTGGGGCCGCGAGCTGAAACTCGCCAAGGACCCCGCCACCAAACTGCGGATGATCAAATCCCGCACCATCAACACGATCGGTTTCGGCATGACCGGCCTGGTCCTGGTGATTGTGCTGATCACCAAGTTCGAGCAGGGCGCCTGGATCGCGCTGCTGGCCATGTTTGTCCTGTTCCTGATCATGTGGAGCATCCGGGCGCACTACGACAACGTCGCCAAGGAGCTCGCCGTGGATGAGGACTCCTCGCCGCGGGCCCTGCCCACCCGGGTCCACGCCGTCCTCCTGGTCTCGCACGTCCGCAAACCGGTGCTCCGCGCCCTGGCGTACGCCCGCGCCTCCCGGCCCTCCCGGCTGGACGCCATCACCGTGGACATCAGCCCCGAGGAAACCGAACAGACCCTCGAGGACTGGGAAAAGCTGGAGATTCCGGTCCCGCTGACGGTGCTGGCCAGCCCGTTCCGCGAGACGGTCACGCCCATCATGGAGTACATCAAGAACATGCGGCGGGATTCGCCGCGTGACCTGATTGTCGTCTACATCCCCGARTACGTCGTSGGCAARTGGTGGGARCARCTGGTCCACAACCAGACAGCSYTGCGSATCAARACCCGGCTGCACTTCGAGCCGGGCGTKATGGTCGCCAGCGTGCCGTGGCAGCTGAAATCCTCCGAAGAAGCCAAGAAATTGCAGGACATCCAATGAGCACCGACACCACGACGCCCGCCCTGACCGAGCTCGTCGTTGAGGTGGGGCCCGTCGCGCACGGCGGGCACTGCGTTGCCCGGCACGAGGGRCGGGTGRTCTTCGTCCGCCACGGCATCCCCGGCGAGAAAGTCAGGATCCGGCTCACCGACGACGGCGACTCCGCCAAGTTCTGGCGTGCCGACGTCGTCGAAGTTTTGGAAGCCTCCCCGGACCGGGTGCAGCACTTCTGGCACGCGGCCGACTCCCAGCGCTCCTGGTCCCACGGCCACCCGCCCGTCGGTGGCGCGGAACTGGGCCACATCACCCTGGAACGCCAGCGCAGCCTCAAGGCCGAGGTCCTGGCCGAACAGCTACACCGGCTGGCCGGCGTCGACCTCCCGGACCTCACCGTCGAGCCCGTCGGGGAAGCTGCCGCCGCGGACGCAACCGGCCTGGCCTGGCGGACCCGGGCCGGGTTCGCCGTCACCCCGGGTGGCAAGCTCGGCATGCACGCGCACCGCTCCGATACCGTCTTTCCCGTCCGGGAGATGCCCCTGGCCGTCGACGGCATCAACGCCCTCCGCCTCTGGGACATCGACCTCCAGGGCATTRAGCGGATCGAGGTCGCGGCCCCGGCGAACGGATCGCGGCCGCTGGTGCTCCTCGCGCCGGCCGCGGGGACCCGGGCGAAGCGCCTCAGCGCGATCCTGGCCCAGCTGCCCGACGACGTCTCCGTCGCCCGGGTGGATCCGGCCAACGGCGCGGTGACCCAGCTGCGCGGCCGTACCTGGGTCCAGGAATCGGCCGCCGGACATGAGTACCGAGTGACCGGCGACGGTTTCTGGCAGATCCACCGTGATGCCCCGGAGACCCTCGTGCAGGCCGTCGCCGGCTTCCTGCACGACGGCGGCTACCTTGGCGCCGGTGCGGTGGTCGCCGACCTGTACGCGGGTGCCGGCCTGTTCACCGCGCCCCTCGCGGACGCTGTGGGCGTCACCGGGTCGGTGCTGTCGGTGGAGGGCGCCCCCGGGACCAGCCGGGACGCGCGCAAGAACTTGCACGGCGCGGCCCAGGTGGAGATCATCCAGGGCAAGGTCGAACGCGTGCTGCGCCAGAAGCCGCGCAACTTCGACGCACTGGTCCTGGATCCGCCCCGCGCTGGCGCCGGCAAGGCCGTGGTGAACCAGCTTGTCGCGGCCGGCCCGCGGGCCATCGCGTACGTCTCCTGCGACCCGGCGTCCTTCGCCCGCGACGTGGGCTACTTTCAGGAGGCCGGCTGGGGGCTGGAACGGCTGCGCGCCGTCGACCTCTACCCGCACACCCACCACATGGAGACTGTGGCGCTACTGACTCCCCGGGGCTGAGGCCACTAGGATGGCAGAAGTAGTCCGACGCCGCGCACTGCAGTCCCTGACATGATCGCCAGACGGTCATGTCTTAGTTAGGATGACCTAACTAGCAAGGGGTCTGCGGCGCGACAAAGATGAAACTGTTGCGAGAGGAGTCCTGCGATGAGCATTGTGGACAGCTTCGGTTCAAAAGGCAAACTTAATGTAGCCGGTACCGAATACGAAATTTTCCGGTTGAACTCCGTTGAAGGTGCAGAAAACCTTCCGTTCAGCCTCAAGGTATTGCTTGAAAACCTGTTGAGGACTGAGGACGGCGCCAACATCACGGCCGATCACGTCCGAGCACTGGCCGGTTGGGATCCCAACGCCGAGCCCGACACTGAAATCCAGTTCACGCCGGCGCGCGTGATCATGCAGGACTTCACTGGCGTGCCCTGCGTTGTTGACCTCGCCACCATGCGGGAGGCCGTCAAGGAACTCGGCGGCGACCCCAAGCGGGTCAACCCCCTGGCGCCGGCGGAAATGGTCATTGACCACTCCGTCCAGATCGACGCCTTCGGCAACTCCGGCGCGCTGGAGCGCAACATGGAGATCGAGTACCAGCGCAACGGCGAGCGGTACCAGTTCCTGCGTTGGGGCCAGACCGCGTTCGACGACTTCAAGGTTGTGCCGCCGGGAACCGGCATCGTGCACCAGGTGAACATCGAATACCTGGCCCGCACCGTTATGACCCGCGACGTCGACGGCGCCCTCCGCGCCTACCCGGACACCTGCGTCGGTACTGACTCGCACACCACCATGGTCAACGGCCTGGGCGTGCTCGGCTGGGGCGTCGGCGGAATTGAAGCCGAGGCAGCAATGCTCGGCCAGCCCGTCTCCATGCTGATCCCGCGCGTCGTTGGCTTCAAGCTGACCGGATCCATCCCGGCCGGCGCCACCGCTACCGACGTTGTGCTGACGATCACCGAACAGCTGCGCCAGCACGGTGTGGTCGGCAAGTTCGTGGAGTTCTACGGCGAAGGCGTCGCGGCCGTGCCGCTGGCCAACCGCGCCACCATCGGCAACATGAGCCCGGAATTCGGCTCCACCGCCGCAATGTTCCCGATCGACGATGTCACCCTCGACTACCTGCGGCTCACCGGCCGCTCGGACGAGAACGTGGCCCTCGTGGAGGCCTACGCGAAGGAACAGGGCCTCTGGCACGATCCTTCCCGGGAGATCAAGTTCTCCGAGTACCTTGAGCTGGACCTCTCGACGGTTGTCCCGTCGATCTCCGGCCCGAAGCGCCCGCAGGACCGCATCATCCTCACCGAGTCCAAGGCCCAGTTCCGCGAGGACCTGCGCAACTACGTGAAGGAAGACCTCGCAGACGGCAGCCTGGACGAAGCCATCGACGAGAGCTTCCCGGCCTCCGACTCGCCTTCGTTCACCGCCTCGGCGACGCACCTCACGGAGCAGGCACCGCACGGACACGGCCCGAAGTCCAACGGCCGCCCGTCCAAGACGGTGGCCGTCAAGACCGCCGACGGCCGCGAGTTCGAACTGGACCACGGGGCGGTGTCGATCGCCTCGATCACCTCCTGCACCAACACCTCCAACCCGTCCGTGATGCTGGCCGCGGCACTGCTGGCCCGCAACGCCGTCGACAAGGGCCTCACCTCCAAGCCGTGGGTCAAGACCTCCGTGGCCCCGGGCTCGAAGGTCGTCACCGACTACTACAACAAGTCGGGCCTGACCCCTTATCTGGAGAAGCTCGGCTTCTACATCGTCGGGTACGGTTGCGCCACCTGCATCGGTAACTCCGGACCGCTCGACGCGGAGATCTCTGAGGCCATCCAGGCCAACGATCTTTCCGTGACGGCCGTCCTTTCCGGCAACCGCAACTTCGAAGGCCGGATCAACCCGGACGTCAAGATGAACTACCTGGCCTCCCCGCCGCTGGTCATCGCCTACGCCCTGGCCGGAACCATGGACTTCGACTTCGAGAACGACGCCCTGGGCCAGGACGAGGCCGGCAACGACGTCTTCCTGAAGGACATCTGGCCGAACCCCGTCGAGGTCCAGCAGGTCATCGACTCCTCGATTGACAAGGGCATGTTCGCCCGCGGCTACGAAGGCGTCTTCGAGGGTGACGACCGCTGGAAGGCGCTCGACACCCCGGCCGGTGACACCTTCGCCTGGGACGAGAAGTCCACCTACGTCCGGAAGCCCCCGTACTTCGAGGGCATGCAGGCGCAGCCGGAGCCCGTCCAGGACATCACCGGGGCGCGCGTACTGCTCAAGCTCGGCGACTCGGTCACCACTGACCACATCTCCCCGGCCGGTTCCTTCAAGTCGGACACCCCGGCCGGACAGTACCTGCTGGCCAACGGTGTGGAGCGCAAGGACTTCAACTCCTACGGCTCGCGCCGTGGCAACCACGAAGTCATGATCCGCGGCACCTTCGCCAACATCCGGATCAAGAACCAGCTCCTCGACGGCGTGGAAGGCGGCTTCACCCGCGACTTCACGCAGGCTGATGGCCCGCAGGCCTACGTCTACGACGCCGCGCAGAACTACCAGGCCGCGGGCACCCCGCTGGTGGTCCTGGCCGGCAAGGARTACGGYWCCGGCTCGTCSCGYGACTGGGCCGCCAAGGGCACCGCGCTACTGGGCGTCAAGGCAGTCGTCGCGGAAAGCTACGAGCGTATCCACCGCTCCAACCTGATCGGTATGGGCGTCCTGCCGCTGCAGTTCCCGGCCGGCGAAAACGCCGCCAGCCTGGGCCTGAACGGCACGGAAACGTTCTCCGTCGAAGGCGTCACCGCCCTCAACGAAGGCACCACGCCGAAGACCCTGAAGGTCACCGCCACGGCCGAAGACGGCTCCACCACCTCGTTCGATGCCRTCCTGCGCATCGACACCCCGGGTGAAGCCGACTACTACCGCAACGGCGGCATCCTGCAGTACGTGCTGCGCCAGATCTCCGCTAGCTAGCGGAGACAGAGCAGCACCACCCGAAAGCCCCGGTCCGTCCCGACGGACCGGGGCTTCCGCGTTCCGGCACCCGGCCCGGCTCCGAGGCGTTAGAGTTAAAAGGCATGTCTACTACCCGCAAGGAGGGGCCGTTGGGAATTTTGGAGACCATCCGGAATCCGCAGGACCTGAGCAAGTTGTCCCAGGCGCAGCTGGACCAGCTGGCGGCCGAGGTCAGGGAGTTCCTGATCGGCAACGTYTCCCAGACGGGAGGCCACCTCGGGCCCAATCTAGGCGTCGTTGAACTGACCATCGCGGTGCACCGGATCTTCGATTCCCCGCGCGACAGCATCGTTTTCGACACCGGCCACCAGTCGTACGTGCACAAACTCCTCACCGGCCGGCAGGACTTCAGTACCCTCCGGCAGCAGGGCGGCCTCTCCGGCTACCCGGACCGCGCCGAATCCGAGCACGACATCGTCGAAAGCTCGCACGCGTCCTCCTCGCTGTCCTGGGCTGACGGGATCTCCCGCGCCCGGCAGCTGACGGGCGACGGCGACCGGTACGTCATCGCCGTCGTCGGTGACGGTGCGCTGACCGGCGGTATGGCCTGGGAGGCCATCAACAACATCGCCGCGGACAAGAAGCGCCGCGTCGTGATCGTCGTGAATGACAACGGCCGGTCCTACGCGCCGACCGTCGGCGGCGTCGCGGACTACCTCGCGTCACTGCGCCCCACGATCGATTCGCTCCGCGCGGCCCCCGCCTACGAGGGCGCCCTGGACTGGTGGAAAAAGCGGCTGCAGAGCGGCGGCCCGGTGGGCCAGTTCACCTACAAGAGCCTGCATGCAATGAAGAAGGGCATCAAGGACTGGTGGGCACCCCAGGGCATGTTCGAGGACCTCGGCATGAAGTACATCGGCCCGGTGGACGGCCACAACCTCCAGGCCATGGAAAATGCCCTTGCCACGGCCAAGACCTACGCCGGCCCCGTGATCGTCCATGCCATGACCGAAAAGGGCCACGGCTACGCGCCGGCCCGGGCCCATGAGGCGGACCAGTTCCACGCCGTGGGCATCATCGACCCCGAAACCGGGGAGCCCACCGAAGCGGGCGGGGCGAAGTCCTGGACCTCCGTCTTCGCCGATGAGATCGCGGACATTGCGGACGAGCGGAAAGACATCGTCGGCATCACCGGGGCCATGCTGATCCCGGTGGGACTGCACAAGTTCGCCGCCCGTCACCCGGACCGGGTGTTCGACGTCGGCATCGCCGAGCAGCACGCCCTGACCTCCGCCGCAGGCATGGCGTTCGGCGGCCTGCACCCGGTGGTGGCCGTCTACGCGACCTTCCTGAACCGTGCCTTCGACCAGCTGCTGATGGACGTGGYCCTGCACAAAGCCGGCGTCACGGTGGTCCTGGACCGGGCCGGCGTAACCGGACCCGACGGCGCCAGCCACCACGGCATGTGGGACATGGCCATGGTCCAGATAGTGCCGGGCCTGCACCTCGCGGCGCCCCGCGACGCGTCCCGGCTCCGCGAGGAGCTGCGCGAGGCCGTGGCCATCGAGGACGCCCCSACCGTCATCCGCTACTCCAAGGGCACCGTSGGYGCSGAAGTCGARGCCSTCGAACGGCTSRGCGACGGCGTCGACRTSCTGGCCCGCCGGCCGGCAGGGTCAAACGAGAACGACGTCCTGATCGTCAGCGTCGGTGCCATGTCCGAACTCGCGCTGGACGTCTCGAACCGGCTGGGCGCCCAGGGCATCAGCTCCACGGTCGTGGACCCGCGCTGGGTCCTGCCGGTGCCCCGCTCCGTCATAGCCCTCGCCTCGCACCACCGCCTGGTCATCTGCATCGAGGACGGCGTCCGAGCCGGCGGCGTTGGATCCCGCATCCGCCAGGAAATGCGGGCCGCCGGGGTGGACACGGCACTCAATGAGGTCGGCCTCCCGGTGGAGTTCCTGGACCACGGCAGCCGGAGCCAGGTGCTCGAACGGGTGGGCCTGACTGCCCAGCAAATCACGCACGACGTCGTCGCCCAGGTCCTTGGGACCAAGGTGCCGTTCGCCCGGCCGCTGCCCGGTCAGCAGCACCCCAGCACCGGCAGCCTGCCGATCCTGTGACAGTCAACGCCGATCTTGTGTCAATTAACGAAGGGACAGCCGTGAGCGGCATTATCCGGGTCTACAAGCGCGACGACGAAGGGACCCTGCTTTTCCGGGAGGCCTGGATCGACGAGGAGTACAACGAGTTCGTGATGAACCACGGCGTCGTCGGGCACCAGAGCAAGACCGAGGAGACCGAGGCTGCGGACGCCGCCGCCGGCGAAGGACTGATGGAGGCCTTCGCCGCGCAATGCGCCGAAGACGGGTACGCGGAGATCCCCGACGAGGACCAGTTCTGGGTGGTGGCGCAGTACGCGCTCAAGACCAAGGACGGCACCAGCCGGGACCGTTACCTCGAGGAAAAGGCGAAGGACGCCCTGATCAGCCACCTCGCCTGGCGCGGCCTGGGAGTGGTGGACCGTTCCGAGTTCGCGGACGCGAAGCTCAACATCTTCTGCCTCACCCCGGACGTCAACAAGACCGTCAATGCCATCAAGGTCTGCATCCGCGGCGAGGACCTGGACTTCACCAAGCTCAGCATCGGCGCCGCCCCCTTCGGCGGGACGGAATTCAAGCTCAAACACTCGGCCAAACCGGCCAATAGTTTCTCGCTGTAGGCGACGCGGCCGGCGATGCCGGCCCGTGACCACCCGAACGGAGCCGGGCACGGCTCACACCCAATTGGGGGCAAACGACCGGAAGGCTACGCAATGACGCGAAAAACCCCTCGACCCGGCAGCACTCCACTTCCCGCGGGCCTGGCGGCGCCGGCGCGCAAGTCGCTCGCCCACGCCGGGGTGGAAACCCTGGAACACGTCCGGGAACTGGGCCGCCGCCGACTGACCGGGATGCCGGGCGTCTGCCCGCGCACCCTCGCCCAGCTCCAGGACGCCATGGATGAGCACGGGCTCGAACTGCCGGCCGGATAAGGCACCCCACCCCGCGTGCCCGCCGCCTCCGCGGGCTGACGCCGCCGGCACCTCCTTGGCCTGACGGGCCGCCGACCGCCGCCGTTATAGGCTGAATCCCATGACTGATTACCGCCGTGTGGGAAATTCCGGACTGACCGTCTCTGCCGTGGGCCTCGGGTGCAACAACCTGGGCCGCGCGAACACCGCCACCGAGTCCCAGGAGGGGACCGACGCCGTCGTGCATGCCGCCCTGGACGCCGGGATCACGTTCTTCGACGTCGCCGACGCCTACGGCCGCGAGCCGGGCCTCAGCGAAACAATGCTGGGCAAGGCCCTCGCCGGCCGGCGCGAGGACGCCATCATCGGCACCAAATTCGGCATGGACATGCGCGGGGCCAACGGCAACGACTTCGGCGCCCGCGGTTCCCGCCGCTACATCGTCAGCGCGGCCGAGGCGTCCCTGCGTCGGCTCGGCACGGACTGGATCGACCTGTACCAGTTCCACACCCCGGATCCGCTGACCCCTATCGACGAGACCCTCGCCGCCCTCGACGAGCTCGTCACCAGCGGCAAAGTCCGCTACATCGGCCACTCCAACCGGGCCGGCTGGCAGATCGCGGAGGCCGAATTCGTGGCCCACAACCGGGGCGGGGCGCGCTTCATCTCCAGCCAGAACCATTACAACCTGCTGGACCGCCGCGCCGAACTGGAAGTCACCCCGGCCGCCGAAGCCTACGGCCTCGGGGTGCTGCCGTACTTCCCCCTGGCCAACGGCCTGCTCACCGGCAAGTACTCGAAGGGGCAGGCGCCGGAGGGGTCGCGGCTCAGCCACACCCGCACCAACCTCGTCCACGACGCCGACTGGGACCAGCTCGCCAAGTTCTCGGCCTTCGCCGCTGAGCGGGACCTGAACGAGATCCAGGTGGCGTTCTCCTGGCTTGCCGCGCAGCCCTCCGTCAGCAGCGTCATTGCCGGCGCCACCCGGCCCGAACAGGTCCGGCAGAACGCGGCCGCGGTCGCTTGGGTCCCGGACGCCGCGGAGCTCGCCGAACTCGACCAGATCTTCCCGCGCACGCCCAAAGTCGCCCTGTTCTGAGCCGCCGGAGTGAGCAGCATCGTTCCGAGCCCGCGCGTGCCTGAAACCGACACCGACGTCCGCCGGATCCTGATGGACGTCGATACCGGGATCGACGACGCCCTGGCCATCGTCTACCTGCTGTCCCGGCCCGAGGTGCGGCTGCAGGCGATCACCTGTACTGCCGGGAACGTCGGGGCGCGCCAGGTGGCCCTGAACAGTTTGTCCCTGCTGGAGCTGTGCGGGCGGCAGGGGATCGAGGTGGCGACCGGCGCGGAGGTCCCGCTGCAGATACCGCTCGTGACCACCGAAGAGACCCACGGCCCGCAGGGGATCGGCTACGCCGAGCTGCCCGCCCCCGCCCAGCCGATCTCGCAGCGCCACGCCGTCGACGTCTGGGTGGAGGAGGCCCGGGCGCATCCCGGGGAAATCACCGGGCTGATCACCGGTCCGCTGACCAACTTCGCCCTCGCCCTGCGCCGGGAGCCGGAACTGCCGCGGCTGCTCAAGGGCCTGGTCATCATGGGCGGCAGCTTCTACTACCAGGGCAACACCACGCCGACGGCGGAGTGGAACACCGCGGTGGACCCCCACGCCGCCAAGGAGGTCTACGCCGCCTACCGCGGGCTGCCCGAGGAGAAACTCCCGGTGGTGTGCGCGCTGGAATCCACCGAGCGCATCGAAATGGTGCCGGCACATCTGCGGCTCCTGGGTGAGGCCGCCGGGGCCGCGGAACCCGAGCTAGTGCTGCCGGACCAGCCGGAGGGCCAGCGCAGCCGGTCCAGCAGCCCGCTGGTGGCCTGCCTGTCAGATGCGATCCGGTTCTACATGGAGTTCCACCGACTTTACGACCAGGGCTACATCGCGCACATGCACGACGCCTTCGCCGCCTGTGCCGCCGTCGAACGCACCCCGTTCAGCACCCGGCTGGCCACGGTGGACGTCGAGACGGACTCGCCCTTGCTGGCCGGGACCACGGTGGCTGACTTCCGCGGGCTCTGGGGCCTGGCGCCGAACGCCAGGATCGTGACGGGGAACAACCCGGAACACTGCTTCGACGAGCTGATCTCCTCCGTGGGCGCCCTGGCGCGCACCCTGGACGGCCGGTAGCACTGCCGAGGCCCGTCCGTGTTCCCGGGCGGGCCCGCGGATCGCTAAGATGATAGCTGCGCCGAGGTGACATGAGGCGGACGTTGCACAACCACGCCTAAGGACCCTTCCCATGTCACAGCAGCCCCTCACCCTCCCCGCAGCCGGTTCCGGGACCGGAACGGCACCCCGCCGGCGCCGGCTGCTTGAAATCGCCGGTGCCGTGGCCATCGCCGCCACCTACGTGTTCCTGGTCCTCACGCAGCCCGCGGACATCGCGAACGGGCCCACCAGCTTCTCCGCCCTGGTAGCCCTCGGCGGGTTCCTGCTGGGCGCAGTGCTGCTCCTTGTGGCCGTGCTTCCCGTCCTGCCCACCTCCACTTTGGTCCTGATGCCGGTCGCGATCGTGCTGAACGTGGGCCTCGGCCAGTTGATGGGCAACACCGGCCTGCCGTTCTACCTGGACGCGATCGGCACCGTCCTGATCGCCGTCCTCGCGGGACCGGCAGCCGGCGCCGCCACCGGCGTGCTCGGCAGCATCGCCTGGTCCTTTTTCAACCCCACGGTGCTTCCCTTCGCCGCCGGCGCGGCCCTGATCGGCTTCCTCGCGGGCATGGCGGCCCGCGCCGGACTCTTCCGCCGCTTCTACCTCGCGCCCGTGGCCGGCTTTGTGACCGGCATCCTCGCGGGCGTTGTGTCTGCGCCGATCGCGGCCTTCGTCTTCGGGGGCACCTCAGGGCTGGGCACCGGCGCCATCGTCAGCGCCTTCCGGGCAATGGGGGACACCCTCCTGGCCGCAATCACCAAGCAGGCCCTCATTTCGGACCCGATGGACAAGGCGATCGTCTTCACCATCGCGGCGCTCCTGGCCTACGCCCTGCCCCGACGGACCACCTTCCAGTTCGCGTTTGTCCGCCGCTTCCGGGTCCTCGCCGGCAAGGCCCCCGCGACGCCCGCTGACTGAGTCATGCGCCTGCACCCGTTGACGGCGCTGACCGCGGCCGGCTGCGCGGCTGTCATCACGACGGCGGCCGGCAACTGGGCGGTGTCCGTCGCCGTGGCGCTGGCCGCCGTGCTGCTCGCGGCACGTGCCCGGGTGGCGCTACGGGTGCTCGGGAGCGCTGCGGCTATCCTGGCGCCGCTGTTCCTGTCCCTGCTCCTGCTGCACGGCTTGTTCTTCCCGGAGGGCCGGACCGTCCTGGCCCAGTGGGGGTCGGCCCGGGTAACAGCCGAGGGGCTCAGCTTTGGCCTTGAGCTGGCCGCCCGAACGGCCGCATGTGTCTTGGTCTTCCTGCTGTTCTCCTTCACGGTCCGGGTCCCTGACCTCCTGACCGCCCTGGCCGCGCGGCGCATCCCGCCGCAGGCAAGCTTCGTGATCGCCTCCACCCTGTCGCTGATCCCGGCCATGGGCCGCCGGCTCGAACGGATCCGGCAGGCCCAGGAGGCCCGGGGACTCGTGATCCGGCGCGGACTCGTGCCCCGGATTGCCGCCGCCCGGCTGCAGGCCGTGCCGCTGGTCCTGGGCCTGGTCGAGGACGCCGGTGTCAGGGCACAGGCCCTGGACGCCAGGGGCTTCGGCGGACCCGGTCCACGGACCAGCTACCGGGAACTGYCGGACCCCGCCGGGCAGCGTATCTTCCGGGCCGCCGCCCTGGCATTGGCCACGGCCGCCGTCGTCGTCCGGCTCATCACCGCCTGGCCCGCCGCGGTGCCCTCGTGAACGGGGGGCAGCCGTTGCCCGCGCAGGGGCGTGCAGGGTCGGCGCCGGTTCCCGCCGGCCCCGCGCTTGCCGCGCACATCGGCAGCTTCAGCTTCCACGGCGACGACGCCGACGCGCTGCGGGACGTGCGGCTCGACGTCCGGCCCGGCACGCTCACAGCCGTCCTGGGCGGCTCCGGCAGCGGCAAGACCACGTTGGGCAAACTGCTCGCCGGCTGGCTCCGGGCCGGCCACTCCGGGGTCCTGCGCGGCAGCTTGGCCCTTGGCGCGGAAAGCTTGCAGTTCAACGGCGGCAGCGACGATCCCCGGGTGAACCCTGCGGCCTGGTCGGCCAGGGTGGGCTACGTGCCCCAGGACGCCGCCGCGATTCTCTCCACGGTGCGCACCACGGTGGCCGAAGAACTGGCGTTCGGGCTGGAGAACCGCGGTGTGCCCCGTCCCGACATGCTCCGGCAGGTGGCCCACACTGCGCGGCAGACGGGACTGTCCGAGCTGCTGGACCGCGACCCGGCCCGGCTCTCCGGCGGCGAGCTCCGGCGCCTGGCCCTCGGCTGCGCCGTCATCGCGGGCCCGGAGGTGCTGGTACTCGACGAACCCCTCGCCTCGCTGGACGCGGCCGGGGCCGGCCAGTTCCGGACACTGCTGGACGGGCTGCTCGAGGCCGGGACCGCCGTCATCCTGCTGACCCAGGCCGCGGACGCGCTGGCCCGCAGCGCCGGGCACTGGCTGGTCCTGAACAACGGAACCATGACGGCGGAAGGCCGGCCCGCCGACGTTGCGAGGGGCACCGCCCTGCGCGATGCCGCCGTCGTAGTCGACGGCATACACGCTCCGCTGCCTCCGGATCTGGGACCCGGCACCGGAGCCCCCGTCCTGGAACTGCGGGGGATCAGCTTCCGGTACCCGGCCGGAGACGCTCCTGCCGGGCACACGGACGCCCCGGACCTGCTGTCCGGCCTGGACCTCACCGTTAGAGCCGGCGAAATCGTCGCCATTACCGGCCCCAACGGCACCGGTAAATCCACGCTCCTGCGGCACATCAACGGTCYGCTCCGGCCGCAGGCAGGCGATGTCCGCGTGCTGGGCCAATCCATTGCCGGAGTTCCCACGGGCCGGATCGCGGCATCGGCCGGATTGCTCTTCCAGCAGCCGCGGGACCAGCTCTTCGAGCGGACTGTGCTGCGGGAGGCCGGTTTCGGGCTGCGCCGTCTTGTCGGTGCCGCCGCCGCGGCGGAGCAGGCCCGTGAGGCGCTGGCCACCGTCGGGCTTGCCGATGCCGCCCAAACGCATCCTGCGGAACTGCCGTCGTCCCGGCAAAGGCTGCTGGCCCTCGCCACGGTCCTTGCCCGGAGGCCCGCCCTGATCGCCCTGGACGAACCCACGGTGGGGCTGGACCGGCACGGCCTCGACCGGCTGCACGACGCGATCACGGCGGCGGCGGCGCGGGGCGCCGGGGTCGTAATGGTCACCCACGACGCCGCCTACGCCCGGGCCAACTCCCACAGGGTCCTGGCGCTCGACTGCGGGCGCCTGCGGGAGGCCTGACAAAACGGCGCAGCCGTCCCGGCCGGAAGGACGGGACGGCTGCGCGCTGGGCGGAGGGTGATCAGGAGGCGGGTGCTCAGGAGGCGGGCTCCGAAGCCACCCCCGGTGCCAGGAACTTCTTGCCGGTGACGCGCTCGGAGGCGCCCACCCGGTCCAGGTACGGGGTGATGCCGCCGAGGAACATCGGCCAGCCTGCACCGAGGATCATACAAAGGTCGATGTCCTCCGGGCCGGCCACAACGCCCTCGGCCAGCATCAGTCCGATCTCCTCCGCGAGGGCGTCCTGCGTGCGGCGCAGCACCTCGTCGGCGGTCGACGGCGAGTCGCCGAACGTCATCAGGGCCAGGGTTTCGGCCGGAATGACGGGCTTGCCGGCCTTCACCGACGCCGGATCCCAGATCGAGGTGATGCCGTTCTCGATCAGCGCCTGCAGGTTCCGCGAGACCGTAAATCGGTCCCCGAACGCGGCGTGCAGGGACTCCTGCACGTGCTGCGCCACCGGCAGGCCCACCATGGCGCCGAGGGTGAAGGGTGTCATCGGCAGGCCCATCGGCCGCAGGGCGTTGTCCGCCACCTCGGCCGGGGTGCCCTCGTCAAAGGCCGCGGTCACTTCGCCCATCAGCCGCAGCAGGAGCCGGTTGACCACAAAGGCGGCCGCGTCCTTGACCAGCACGGCGGACTTCTTCAGGCCTTTGGCGAGCTCGAACGCGGTGGCCAGGACGGCGTCGTCGGTCTTCGGCGCCCGGACGATTTCCAGCAGCGGCATCACAGCCACCGGGTTGAAGAAGTGGAATCCCACCAGGCGCTCCGGGTACTGCAGATCCTCGGCCATGGCCGTGACGGAGAGTGACGAGGTGTTGGTGGCCAGGATGCATTCCGGCGAGACGATCGCCTCGACCT
The DNA here is from genome assembly GCF_056397525.1 of Arthrobacter sp. 05L45_2. NCBI lineage: Bacteria > Bacillati > Actinomycetota > Actinomycetes > Micrococcales > Micrococcaceae > Arthrobacter > Arthrobacter sp. 05L45_2. Next base: position 20,011 of record NZ_JBFTNO010000002.1, read on the forward strand.
CCTTGAACACCTGCTTCTTGACGTTGAGCTCCTCGAACACCGCCTCGATCACAAAGTCGGCGTCGGCGAAGGCCTCCTTGGACACCGAGCCGCTGACCAGGGCCTTGGTCCGGTTGGCGGCGTCCGCGCTGATCCGCTTCTTCGCCAGCAGCTTATCCACCTCGGCGTGGACGTAGCCCACGCCCTTGTCCACCCGGGCCTGGTCGATGTCCGTCATCACCACGGGGACCTTGAGCTGGCGGGCGAAGAGCAGGGCGAGCTGGCTGGCCATCAGCCCTGCGCCGACGACGCCGATCTTCGTCACCGGGCGTGCGAGCTTGCGGTCCGGGGCGCCGGCCGGGCGCTTGGAGCGGCGCTGCACGAGGTCCAGGAAGGCGTAGACGGTGGAGCGGAATTCGTCCGTCTGCATCAGGTCCGCCAGGGTCTCGCATTCGAGTTCCGCGGATTCGGACTGGGTCAGGGTGCGGTTGGCTTCCAGCACGTCCAGCACCTTGGCCGGGGCGGGAGAGGCGTTGGAGGTCTTGGCCTCCACGAAGGCGCGGCCGGCGGCAACGGACGCCGCCCAGCGTTCGGCGACCTCCGGGGCGGCGGGATCGACGGCGTTGGCCCTCTCGGGGCTCACGGCACCGGCAATGACCTGCGCGGCCCAGGCAACGGACTGCTCCACGAAGTCGGCGGGTTCGAAGATGGCGTCGGCCACGCCGAGCTCGTAGGCCTGCGGGCCGGTGAGGGTGCGGTTGTTGCTCAGCGGGTTCTCGATCATCACCTTTACGGCGTTCTCCGGCCCGATCAGCCGCGGCAGGATGTAGACGCCGCCCCAGCCCGGGATCAGCCCGATGAACGCTTCCGGCAGGGCCAGCGCGCCGGCCCCGGTGGAGACCGTGCGGTAGGTGGACTGCAGGGCAATTTCCAGCCCGCCGCCCAGTGCCAGGCCGTTGATGACCGCGAAGCTGGGCACACCGAGGTTGGCCAGGGTGGCGTAGACRTCGTGGCCGAGCTGGGCCATCCAGAGGCCCTGCTCCCGGCCGCTGACGGACTTGACCGTGGACAGGTCCGCCCCGGCCACCAGGAAGTACGGCTTGCCGGTGACCCCGACGCCAACGATCTCGCCGCGTGCCGCACGGTCCCGCAGCCCCTCGAGTACGGTGCCGAGTTCGATCAGGGTGTTCGGGCCCAGGGTGGTGGGTTTGGAGTGGTCCAGGCCGTTGTCCAGGGTCACCAGGGCAAACGTGCCGGGGCTCGTGCCGTTGACGGCGGGGAGCTGGATGTCCTGGACGTAGGAGTGCGTCACGGTTTCCTGCGGGAACAGCTCGGCAAGTTTGTGGAAATCGGCGGCGCTCATGCTGCGGCTCCAGTCTGGGTGGTGTAGTCGGCGTGGTGCGGGTTTTCCCAAATGACGGTCGCCCCCATGCCGAGGCCGATGCACATGGTGGTCATGCCGAAGCGGACGCTGTGGTCTTCCTCGAACTGCCGGGCGAGCTGGTTCATCAGCCGGACGCCGGAGGAGGCCAGCGGGTGTCCCACGGCGATCGCGCCGCCGTAGCGGTTGACGCGGGGGTCGTCGTCGGCGATGCCGAAGTGGTCCAGGAAGCTGAGCACCTGGACGGCGAAGGCCTCGTTGATCTCGAACAGGCCGATGTCCTCGATGCCCAGTCCGGCGTTTTTGAGGGCCTTCTCGGTGGCCGGGACCGGGCCGATGCCCATGACTTCGGGTTCGACGCCGGCGAAGGCGTAGCTGACCAGGCGCATCTTCACCGGCAGGCCAAGTTCCTCTGCGGCATCGGCGGAGGCCAGGAGCGCGGCGGTGGCGCCGTCGTTGAGGCCGGCGGCGTTCCCGGCGGTGACCCGGCCGTGCGCGCGGAACGGGGTGCGCAGCGCGGCGAGGTCCTCCACTGAGGTGCCCGGGCGCGGCGGCTCATCCACGGTGTTCACGGCCCAGCCCTGGCCCGGCTTCATGGTGGCGACGGGCACCAGGTCCGGCTGGATCTGTTCCTTGGCGTAGGCGGCGGCCAGCTTGTCCTGGGAGGCCACGGCGTAGGCGTCCGTGCGGTCCTTGGTGATGGCGGGGAACCGGTCGTGCAGGTTCTCCGCGGTGTTTCCCATGTTCAGGGCGGCGGGGTCCACGATCCGCTCGGACATAAAGCGCGGGTTCGGGTCCGCGCCCGCGCCCATCGGGTGGTTGCCCATGTGTTCGACGCCGCCGGCAATGACGACGTCGTACGCCCCAAAACCGATGCCGCTGGCCGTGGTGGTCACGGCGGTCATGGCGCCGGCACACATCCGGTCGATCGCGAAGCCGGGAACGGTCCGGGGGAGCCCGGCGAGCAGGGCCGCGGTGCGGCCGATGGTCAGGCCCTGGTCACCGGTCTGGGTGGTGGCGGCGATGGCTACCTCATCGATGCGCTCGGGCGGCAGTGACGGGTTGCGGCGCATAAGTTCGCGGATGCATTTGACCACAAGGTCATCGGCGCGGGTGCCGGCGTAAATGCCCTTCTCGCCGGCGCGGCCGAAGGGGGTGCGGACGCCGTCGACAAACACGACGTCGCGGACGGCACGGGGGCTTCCGGTGCCCTGCTTTGCGCTGCTGGCTTGGCTCACGTATTACTCCTCATTGAGACATGGGTGCCGGAATCCAGGCCGCTGCCGGTGACGGCGCGGCACAGGATGATCCTGGCGGCATCCCTAGCTATGTTACTCATCAGTAACATAGCTGGCAAGGAGTAGTGGCCGGCCGGTCAGGAACCGGCGCCCGGAGCCTCAGCCGGGGCTGCTTTGGGTTCCTTGGGCGGCACCGGCTGGGGGTTCAGGAACGCCTCGGTGATCAGCGGCGTGGCCAGCTGGATCTGCCAGAGCCGGGCGCCCAGGTTCTGGAGCTCTTCGGCGATGCCTTCCTCGCTGATTTCCGCCGGCGGACGCCACGCCACGCGGCGCAGGTAATCCGGGGTCAGCAGGTTTTCCACCGGCAGGTTCAGTTCCTCGGCCAGGGCCTGCAGTTTGGGCCGGGCCGTGGCCAGGCGTGCCGCGGCCTCCGGGTCCCGGTCCGCCCAGACGCGCGGCGGCGGGGGAGCGTTCGTGGGCAGGTGCAGCGGCGGCAGCTCCTCCAGGGTGCGGGCGGTGCTGATGCAGCGCAGCCAGCGCGGGGCCTCGCGCTGGGCCGCGCGGCCGTGGAAGCCCTTGGTGCCGAGCAGCTGCGGGACCGTGCTGGGCATGGCCTTGGCCGCGGCCACCAGGGAGGAATCGGGGATGAGCCGGCCCGGGGCGACGTCGCGCTTCTGGGCTAGGGAGTCACGCTCCAGCCAGAGTTCGCGGACCGCGGCGAGCTGCCGGCGGTCACGGATCTGGTGCAGTCCGGAGGTCTTGCGCCACGGGTCCACCCGCGGAGGAGCCTGGCCGGCCTCAAGGATCGCGGCGAATTCCTGTTCCGCGTAGTCCAGTTTGCCGTCGGCGGTGAGGAGCTCGATCAGCTCCTCGCGAAGTTCCGTGAGGACCTCGACGTCGAGGGCCGCGTAGCGCAGCCAGGGCTCCGGCAACGGCCGGGTCGACCAGTCGGCGGCCGAATGTTCCTTGGCCAGGCCGAAGCCGAGGAGCTGTTCGATGACCGCGGCGAGGCCCACGCGCGGCAGGCCGGCCAGGCGTGCGGCGAGCTCGGTGTCGAAGAGTTTGTCCGGCCACATCCCGAGTTCGGACAGGCAGGGGAGGTCCTGGCTGGCCGCGTGCAGGATCCATTCGACCCCGCGCAGCGCGTCGTTGATGATGCTGAGGTCGCCGAAGGGCTCGGGGTCGATCAGCCAGGTGCCGGCGCCTTCGCGCCGGATCTGGACGAGGAAGGCGCGCTGGCCGTAGCGGAATCCGGAGGCCCGCTCCGCGTCCACCCCGGCGGGGCCGTGCCCTGCGGCGAGGGCCGCGGCGCAGCGTTCCAGTCCTGACCGGGTCTCGATGACAAGGGGCACGCCGTCACGGGGGGCGTCGAGGTCGATGACCTCGGGGACCAGGCTGTCGAAGCCTTCCACCGTGATGTGGGCCGGGGTTTCCGCGGCCTCCGATGCGCCGGCGGCCGTGGCGGCCGCTGCAGTGGTGGACGGGCCCGCGGTGGTGGTTTCCGGATTATGAGGGGTCATGATGACCCCAGTTTACCGACATCGCGGGCGTTAGCGGCCGAAGCGGCGTCGGTCCGGGTCCGGTCATGACAGCCGCGGACGCCTGCGGGGCAGTGCGGAGACCCCTTCGGGCAGGGGCGGCAGGCCTGCGAACGTGCACACCATGTCCGACCACGCCTCCAGGTGGGCCGTGATGTCCTTGCCCTCGGGGGTCCAGGATGCACGCAGTTCGATGTCGATGGTGTCCGGCCTTCCGGCGAGGGTGCCGAAGCTTTCCGAGAGCACCCGGGTGGCCGTCCCGCCGGCCGAGCGGTACGGCGCGCGGTGGGTTTCCAGCGCCTCCACGAGCCAGGTCCAGGCCACGGAGCCGAGCATTTCGTCGTTGCCCATGTCCGGTTCCAGCTGGGCGCGGATGTAGGTCACGATGCGGAACTGACCGTCCCAGACTGCGGAGCCGTCAGGATCGTGCAGGAGGATAAAGCGGCCGGTGGCGAGTTCGACGTCGTCGCTGCCGGACGCCGGCGCCAGCGCAGCAGCGGCGGGGCCATGGACCGCCCCGGAGGCACCGTCGCCGGGGACCACAACCTCCGCGCCCAGCGCGACAGCGTACGGTGCGAGCCGGGCCGGTGCCGGGATCTCGTCCAGGCGCAGCTCGCTCCGGCACCGTGCTGATCGAAGGGTCCCCAGGGCGAAGAGGAAATCCGCCGGAACCTGGTCGAGTGCGTTCACAGTGAAAGGTTATGCACGGGCGTGGTCCCGGTCCGGCAGGCTCGCCGCCCGCCGGAACCGGGGTCCGATCCTAGCTGTCCGCGAGCTCGCGTTTGACCGCGGCGATGAAGGAATCAACGTCGTCCTCGGTGGTGTCGAAGGAACACATCCAGCGGACTTCGCGGTTCGCTTCGTTCCAGTCGTAGAAGCGGAACGACTTCCGCAGCCGGTCGGCAACGCCGGCGGGCAGGACGGCGAAGACACCGTTGGATTCGGTGCGCTGGCTCAGTTCGACGCCCGGGATGGACTCGACGCCGGCGCGCAGCCGGGTTGCCATCGCGTTGGCGTGCGAGGCCGAACGCAGCCAGAGATCGCCCTCGAGCAGGGCGATAAACTGTGCGGACATAAACCGCATCTTGGAGGCCAGCTGCATGTTCATTTTGCGCAGGAACAACAAGCCGTGGGCAGCCTCCGGGTTCAACGCAATGACCACCTCGCCGAACAACAGCCCGTTCTTCGTGCCGCCGAAGGAAAGGATGTCCACGCCGGCGTCGCGGGTGAAGGCGCGCAGCGGGACACCGAGGTGGGCCGCGGCGTTGGCCAGGCGGGCACCGTCCATGTGCAGTTTCATGCCCTTGGAGTGGACGTGTTCGGCGATGGCGCGAACCTCGTCCGGGGTGTAGCAGGTGCCGAGCTCCGTGGTCTGCGTGATCGAGACGGCCAGCGGCTGGGCGCGGTGTTCGTCGCCCCAGCCCCAGGCTTCATGGTCGATCAGGGCCGGGGTGAGTTTGCCGTCCGGCGTCGGGACCTGGAGCAGCTTCATGCCGCCGATCCGCTCCGGGGCGCCGTTCTCGTCCATGTTGATGTGGGCGGTGGAAGCGCAGATGACCGCGCCCCAGCGGGGGAGCAGGGACTGGAGCGAGAGGACATTCGCGCCGGTGCCGTTGAAGACGGGGAAGCATTCGATGCCCTCGCCGAAGTGCTGCTCCATCAGTTGCTGCAGCCGGGCGGTGTAGTCGTCCTCGCCGTAGGAGACCTGGTGGCCCTCATTGGCGGCCGCCAGGGCCGCGAGGACCTCGGGGTGCACACCGGAGTAGTTGTCCGAGGCGAAGCCCCGGACCGACGGATCGTGGAGCCGCGCCGCGGCGCTGGCAGGGGCAGTGTCTGTGGTGGTTTCGACCGTGGTGGTCATCTCGTTGCTCACACTTTCAGTTTAGGGGTGCCGGCTTACCGGGCCAGCGGCAGGCGCCGGCCGTTCAGTTCAGCGGCGGGGGTGCGGAAGAGGTCGACGGCGGCGGCGGCCAGGTCTTCGACGTCGGTGAAGCCGGCGAACGTGCGCTCGGGCGACGCCGCGCGCATGGCGGCGTCGACCAGGGCCTTGACCACAAAGACGACGGCAGCGCTGTGCTGCTCCACCGGGTCTTCCTTGCGCCCCGACTGGGCGCGCCGGAAACCGTCGGCCACGGCGAGGGTCCACGCCTCGGCGGCGGCTTTGGCGGCGGCGTAGCTGGCGCCGCCCGCCGTCGGCGCGGCCACGGCAGTGGACGAGACGATGGCGAGGCGGCCGTTAGCCGACGCGGCGAGGTTGTCATAGAACGCGCGGCTGACGTTGCGCAGGGTGGTGACGGCGTTGCGTTCCAGGAAGTCCCAGTCCTCATCGCTCTGGTCCGCGATGCCCTTCGCGCCGCGCCATCCGCCCACCAGGTGGATCACGCCGTCAATGCCCCCGGTCGGTCCGGTGAGGTCGGCATGGAACTGCCGGACGGCGGCCGGATCAGCGAGGTCGCAGGTCAGCGGAACGACGCCGTCGCCCGCTGCGGCTGCTGCCGCCTGGATGCGGCCGGCATCGGAACCGACCGTGAAGACCGTGTGGCCGGCACCCCGGAGGGCGCGGGCGACGGCGATCCCGGACGGACCGCTGCCGCCGGCCACAAGGATGTTCAGGGGCGTTTCACCGCTCATTCGGCGGCCGTGTCCTGGCGGTTGCCGGTGGACCCCGTGATGCCGGCGGTCGATTCGATGACGGTCCGCATCTTCTTCTCCAGCGCCTCGTAGAACATGGAGAGCGGGAATTCGTCGTCGAGCACCTGGTCGGTCAGGCCGCGCGGCGGCCCGTCCAGCGGCAGGGCGCCGGGCCCCTTGGACCAGACGGATGCCGGGTTGGGTGTCACCGTGCCGGAGATGAGCTCATAGGCGGCCAGCCAGTGGGCCATCTTGGGGCGGTCGATCGAGCGCCAGTACAGTTCCTCGATCTTTGCGCCGAGTTCCACCACGACGTCRGCGGCCTCGTCCCAGTCGATGCTGAGCTTGCTGTCGGTCCAGTGCAGCACGTGGTGCTGGTGCATCCAGGCGAAGAGCAGCTGCCCGCCGAGGCCGTCGTAGTTGCGGACCCGGCTGCCGGTGATGGCGAAGCGGAAGATGCGGTCGAAGATGACGGCGTATTGGACCAGCTTGGCGTGCCGGCGTGCTTCCGGATCAGCGTCCTCGTCCTTTTCGATCCTGACGGACTCGCGGAAGGCGGTGAGGTCGCAGCGCAGTTCCTCCAGCGAGTACAGGAAGAACGGCATACGCTGCTTGATCATAAAGGGGTCGAACGGCAGGTCGCCGCGCATGTGGGTGCGGTCGTGGATGAGGTCCCACATGACGAAGGTTTCCTGGGTCAGTTCCTGGTCCTCGAGCAGGGCGGCGGCGTCAGCCGGAAGCTGCAGGGAGGTGATGTCCGCGGCGGCGGCCAGGACCCGGCGGAAGCGGGCGGCCTCGCGGTCGGCGAAGATCGCGCCCCACGTGAAGGTGGGGGTCTCGCGGACGGCGACCGTCTCGGGGAAGAGGACGGCGGAATTAGTGTCGTAGCCCGGGGTGAAGTCGAGGAAGCGGATCGGGACAAAGAGTTTGTTGGAGTACTCGCCCGCCTCCAGGCCGGCGATGAACTCCGGCCAGATGACCTCGATGAGGACGGCCTCGACCAGGCGGTTGTTGCTGCCGTTCTGGGTGTACATCGGGAAGACCACGAGGTGCTGCAGGCCGTTGACGCGCTGCTGCTGCGGCTGGAACGCCTGGAGGGAGTCCAGGAAGTCGGGGACGCCGAAGCCGCCGTCGGCCCAGCGCCCGAAGTCGACGGCGAGCAGCTCGAGGTAGCTGGCGTCGTGCGGGAAGGCCGGGGCGAGGGCCGCGATGGCCGTGGTGATGGCGGTGACGTGGGCGGCGGCCGCCTCGTGGTCGGCGGCGTCGGGAACGGAACCGTCCTTCACCTGCAGGGCCTGGAGGGCGGTGGCGGCGGCCTTGAGGCGCTGCCACTCCGGGGATGCGGCGGTGATCGGGGCAGGTGCGGTGAGGGCGGTCGTGGTCATCGTCGGTCGCCTTTCTGGTTGCTGGGAACGTCTACGGCGAGCGTAGCAAGCAAACAGAACCTCTAACCCAAAAAGCAGCTGAGCATAAGAAACTCTGGGGCATCCGGACTGCGCCGGGCCGCCCAGCTCCAGCCCGGCGAGGGCTAGCGCCGGCTGGAGCTGGTTTGGCGTCGGTTTGGCGGAGAAAGGCTCAGGCGTCCGTGCCGGCGGCGGGTGCGTCCTCCGCGGCCACCAGCTTCAGCGAGACCGAGTTAATGCAGTAGCGCTGGTCCGTGGGCGTGCCGTAGCCCTCACCCTCAAACACGTGGCCAAGGTGCGAGTCACACGCCGCGCACCGGACCTCGATCCGTTCCATCCCTAGGGTGCGGTCGTGGATATAGCGGACGGTGCCATCAGCCAGGGGCGCCCAGAAGGAGGGCCAACCGCAGTGGGAATCGAATTTTTCCCGGCTGGTGAAGAGTTCCGCGCCGCACGCCCGGCACTGGTACACACCCTCGGTGTGCGTGTCCCAGTACTCCCCGGTGTACGGCCGCTCGGTCCCGGCCTGGCGCAGCACCCGGTATTCGTCCGGGGTGAGTTCCTCGCGCCACTGCTGATCGGTCTTTTCAACCGGGGACCGGCCTGCCGCGGCCGAATGGCCGGCCGCCGCGTCGGTGCCGGTTGCGGGGGAGGCGACGGGAGCGACTTTGGGTTTGTTGCTGAAGATACTCATGCCCTCATCAACGCTCAGGAGTCCCCGATAAATCCCGAGCCCGCATACAGGTGCAGCACCGGCAGGCCGAGCTTGTCCTGCGCCTCGTTGGCCCAGTCGGTGTGGAACGTGTCCGCGACCGCGTGCGGACGGGTAATCACGACGGCCTGCCCGGCATTCAGTTCCTTGACCTTGGCAACGAGGCCGTCCACGGCCCGGCCTTCCACGATCTCGCCACTCACGCCGCCGCCGATTCCGCCGAGGGCCGCCAGCGAGGTGGCAAGTGTTTCCGCCGCGGCGGTCCGTTCCACGCCGGGGTCGGGTTGCTTGGCGGTCAGCTGCCGGAAGGCCTTGGCGATTTCCAGCATGGAGAGGTTCTCCAGGAAATCCACCAGCAGATGGCGTTCGGTGTTTGCCGGTACCAGCACCACCAGCGGCGCATCGCCGTCGGCCACGAGGGTCTCGATGTTGACGCGGTCGTCCGCGCCGAGGGGCTCTTCTGTCAGGATGACGATGGGATCGCTCATGCCCCCAGCCTAGTCCCGCCCTCACCGGGCCGCACGGATTAGCCGACGGTGCGCCGGATGCCGTGCTTGGCGGGGAGTTCGGTAAGAATGGTTCCATGGCCTCCACCCAGCGCCTCGTCCCGCCAGCCCCCCGCACGCCCACCGCCCGGGCAACGTCCCGTGCGCTTCCGGTGCCCGCCCGCCGCGGCGCCGCGCCGGACCTGGGACTGCCCGAGACGCGGGTCTCGGGTAACGCGAAGTGGGYCGTGGGCGGCATGATCGGCGGCGGAGCGGCAGCGGGCCTCCTGGCCGCCGGTTCCTCGGCGCTGGCCCTCTACTTTGCCCGCAGGGTCATCACTCCGGTCCGGGTCCGCGAGGAAGACCAGGAAGTGCTGGCCGTCATCCGCGAAGGCCGCGGGCTGCAGGTCATCCTCAAGGCCACCCCGGATTCCACCGTGGAAGGGGTGTACGGCTTCTTCTTCGACGGCGGGCGCGGCCACGCACGGCTCGGACGGATCCTCTCGTATTCACCCGCCGAGCAAACGGTCCTGCGGGAGGTCGAGGCGGTCTACAGCGGCGACCTGACCACGGCGCGGCGCGGTTACTGGAGCGGGGCCGTCCAGCCCGATCCCGGGTCCATCGGGCTGCCCGCCACCGAAGTGCAGATCGAGGTCGACGGCGGCCTGGCCCCGGCGTGGCTGATCCCGGCCGCCCCCTCGGCCGATGCGCCGCCGTCGGAAGTCTGGGCGATTATGGTGCACGGCCGCGGCGCCACGCGCCAGGAGGGCCTCCGGGCCGTGCGCGTTGCCCGGGAGCTGGGGCTGTCCAGCCTGCTGATTTCCTACCGTAACGACGGGCTGGCACCCTCGGCCGAGGACGGCCGTTACGGCCTGGGGTCCACGGAGTGGCGCGATGTGGAGTCCGCCATCAGCTATGCGCTGGAGCACGGCGCGCGGGAGGTGGTGCTTTTTGGCTGGTCCATGGGCGGTGCCATCTGCCTGCAGACTGCGGACCTTTCCCGCCACCACCACCTGATCCGGGCCATGGTCCTGGATGCGCCGGTTATTAACTGGGTGAACGTGCTGGCCCACCACGCCGAGCTGAACCGGATCCCGTCCGCCGTCGGCCGCTACGGGCAGCTGATGATGAGCCATCCATTGGGGCGCCGGCTGACCGGGCTGGCCGCGCCGGTGGACCTGAAGGCGATGGACTGGGTCTCCCGCGCGGTGGAGCTCCGGACGCCAACCCTGATCCTGCATTCCGTGGATGACGAATACGTCCCCTACGGCCCGTCGGCCGCCCTCGCCGAAAAGAACCCCGAGATGGTGACATTCGAGGCCTTCGACACCGCGCGGCACACCAAGGAGTGGAACGTTGACCCGGAGCGCTGGGAGTCGCTGGTCAGCGCCTGGCTGCGGCAGCAGCTTGCTCCCCGGCCGAACCCGGGCAGGCCCGATCCCATGACTGCCCCGGACGCCACACCCGCGGGCTAGCTTCGCGGCGTGCCGATCCTGGCCGTGGCCGCCCCAGTCAGCCGGATGAGGTCGGACGGGCTCAGCTCCAGGTCCAGGCCGCGGCGGCCGCCCGAGACAAGCATGGTCTCCACGTCCAGGGCGCTCTCGTCCACCACGGTGGGGGAGGGCTGCCGCTGGCCCAGGGGAGAGATGCCGCCCAGCACGTAGCCGGTGCGGCGCTCGGCCGTTGCCGGGTCCGCCATGACGGCCTTCTTGCCGCCCAGCGCGGCGGCTATCGCCTTCAGGTCCAGGTTGCCGCTAACCGGTACGACGCCGACAGCGAGTCGCCCGTCGACGTCGACCATCAGGGTCTTGAACACCCGGGAGGTTTCGATCCCCAGCACCTCGGCCGCTTCGAGGCCGTAGCTGGCGGCGGCGGGGTCATGGCTGTAGGGGTGCGCGGTAAAGGGAACCCCGGCCGCCGCGAGAGCCGCGGTGGCCGGGGTTCCCTGGGACGCATGTTTGCGTGCCACCGGACTGGTTCAGCCCTGCTGCGGCAGTGCCGCGACCTTGCGTTTGATCCGGCCCAGCATTGCCGTCATGCCGCGCATGCGCAGCGGCGTAATAGCCCGCGTCAGGCCCAGCAGTTCGGGCATGTCGTCGGGGACCGCCAGGATCTCGGCCGGGCTGAGCCCGTCCAGGCCCTCGTGCAGGACCCCGGCGAAGCCGCGGGTTGTCGGTGCCTCGGGCGGGGCTTTGAAGAACAACCGGACCCGCTCCGGACCGGAGCCCGCACCGCCGTCGTCCGCTGGTTCGGTCTCAATGGTCAGGAACAACGGTGACTGGCACTCCACCACCTGTTCCATCAGTTCCGGGTGGTCCTGGAGCCGGGCAGGGGGATCCGGCAGCTCGCGCGAGAACTCGAGGAGCAGCTGGAGCCGCTCCGCCTCCTCGAGGGCCTGGAAGTCGTCCACAATGTCCGCCAGCGCGGCGGGAAGAGCTGAAGTATTCATCATTCCCAGCTTACGCACGGCCCGCTGGTTTTGGCGTGCCGGCGTCTAAGCTCCTCGCGCCCATCCCGGCTACCGTCCGGCCGGAACGGTGCCGCGGTCGGTGCCCTTCGCGATCGGGACACGCACGGCGTTGCCCCATTCGGTCCAGGAGCCGTCGTAGTTGCGGACGGTTTCGAAGCCCAGGAGGTACTTGAGGGCGAACCAGGTGTGGCTGGAACGTTCGCCGATCCGGCAGTACGCCACGACGTCGTCGCCGTCCTTCAGGCCGGCTTCCTCGAGGTAGAGGGCTTCCAGTTCGGGGCGGCTGCGGTAGGTGCCGTCCTCGGCCGCGGCCCGGGCCCACGGAATGGAAGCTGCGGTGGGGATGTGGCCCCCGCGCAGGGCGCCCTCTTCCGGGTAGGCAGGCATGTGGGTGCGCTGGCCGGTGTATTCCTCGGCCGAGCGGACGTCGATCAGGGGCTTGCCGAAATGCGCCAGGACGTCTTCCTTGAAGGCCCGGATCGGGGCGTCGTTTCGCTCCACCACGGGGTAGTCGCCCGGGGCTGGCACCGTCTTGTCCGTGGTGATCGGGCGGCCTTCGGCGATCCATTTGTCGCGTCCGCCGTCAAGCAGCCGGACGTCCTCGTGGCCGAACAGGGTGAAGACCCAGAGGGCGTAGGCAGCCCACCAGTTGGACTTGTCGCCGTAGATCACTACGGTGCTGTCCCGGGAGATGCCCTTGGCGGCGGCAAGGGCCGCGAAAGCCGCGCCGTCGACGTAGTCACGGGTGACCTCGTCGTTCAGGTCGGTGTGCCAGTCGATCTTGACCGCGCCGGGGATGTGGCCGGTCTCGTACAGCAGGACGTCCTCGTCGGACTCGACCACCACGAGCTTGCCGCCGTCGAGCGCGCCGCCTTCCATGGCCGCCGCGAGCCACCCGGTGGACACAAGGCGTTCGGGGTGGGCGTAGGCGGTGAATTTCTCGTTCTGCTCAACGGGGTAGGGCATGAAGTTGGCCTTTCACTGGGCGTCGGGGAGGCCTGGCGTGAGGTGCTGCGCGGCGCCGGGCCTTTACCCACACTAACCACGCCCCGGCGGGATTGCTTCCCCGACTACATACTCTGAAATATGGGCTTGCTCACTCCCGTTCGTCGCCCGGAAGGGAAATCCGCCTTTGCCGGTATCCTTTCTGGGGACACGAGACCAGCAGAACGGACCACCTTGGTACAGATCGAACAGCTCGCCGCCAGAACACCGGCGGTTTCCGTGGATGAACTCCTGAACGGGTTTTATCCGTCGCCGCGCTTCGGTGAGGTTTCCTTCGCCAGCTACCGGCCGGATCCGGCGCAGCCCAGCCAGGCCCAAGCCGTCCACGCCCTGCAGAACTTCGCCGCCGGCGTCGGGTCCGGGGACGGCGACGGCCTGTTCAAGCGGCTGTTCGGCAAGAAGGACACGTCCCGGGCAGGCATCTACCTGGACGGCGGCTTCGGGGTGGGCAAGACCCACCTGCTCGCGTCGCTGTGGCACGCGGCTCCTGGGCCCAAGGCCTTCGGGACGTTCGTGGAGTACACCAACCTGGTGGGCGCATTGTCCTTCCGCAAGACCGTGGAGGCGCTGAGCCACTACAAACTGGTCTGCATTGACGAATTCGAGCTCGACGATCCGGGCGACACGGTCCTGATGTCCCGGCTGATGCGCGAGCTGGCCGACGCCGGCGTCAAGCTCGCGGCAACGTCCAACACCCTGCCGGGCTCGCTCGGCGACGGCCGGTTTGCCGCCGTCGACTTCGCCCGCGAGATCCAGGTCCTGGCGGACCAGTTCGACGTCGTCCGCATCGACGGCGAGGACTTCCGCCACCGCGGCCTGCCGAAGGCGCCCGCGCCCCTGCGCAACGACGAACTGGCGCACCACATGAAGGCGGAGTTCGACGGCCAGACSGTGGCCAAGGAYGAATTCAGCACCCTGATCAACCACYTSGCSGGKGTGCACCCGAGCCGCTACCGKCAGCTGATCGACGGGATCGACGGCGTSGTGTGGCGCAACGTCGAGACSATCACCGAGCAGGCCGTGGCGCTGCGCTTTGTGGTCCTCGCGGACCGGCTGTACGACAAGGACGTGCCGATCCTGGCCAGCGGCGTGCCGTTCGACCAGCTCTTCACCGAGGAGATGATGACCGGCGGGTACATGAAGAAGTACTTCCGTGCCGTGTCCCGGCTGACCGCCCTGGCCCGCGAAGGACAGAACCACGAACCGTCGTAGGCGGGTGGTGGTAGCTGGTAGCTGGTAGCTGCGGGCGTGCGGCTGTTGGCAGCAGTGCCGCAGTGCCGCGGGGGAGCGCCGGCGAACGCCGCGGGTGAACGCCGCGGGTGATTGCATCGGGTGCCGGCGGTTTCAGGGCACGGTGGGGAAGCCCGCCGCGTTGGTCCCCGCCCGGTGATCGTACGCGACCCCACGCGTCCACCTCGGCCTTTAAACGCCAAAGGTGCCGGCGCCACCTCTCGGCGGGACCGGCACCTCATTGACGTACCTGGGTCAGAGGCCCTGCGGCCGGGTTTCCCCGGCGACTGGCGGCTCCTCCGCGACGTGCGGTTCGACGACGGGGGCCGTTTCCGGTTCCACGTTCGACTTGTCCACGAAGTCAGAGGCGCCACGCTGGACGGAATCGACCTTGTCGGCGTACTTTCCGCCGGTCTTGGAATCGACGAAGTCACCCGCCTTCTCGATACCGTCCTTGATGGCCTGTTCGTTGCCATCAATCAGATGCTGAGCCTTGCCCTTTAGATCGTCAAGTAAACCCACGGGCACCTCCCTTCTGTCGCGGAGCCAGATCGCTCCTAGCACTTTCGATCCTAACCGGAGGGTTGGGGGGTGCCAAGGGTTGTCCGCCCAGAGGAGAAAGACCCCCGCAGCGTGAGGGGTCAGGATACGAAAAAAGCAGCTCCGGGGGAGCTGCTGTGTGGTGGGCGATACTGGGATCGAACCAGTGACCTCTTCCGTGTCAGGGAAGCGCGCTACCGCTGCGCCAATCGCCCGCAACCGGAAGGATCCGGAGTGGAGTTGTGTAAAGCTGAAAAACAACAGAGCGGACGACGAGATTCGAACTCGCGACATCCACCTTGGCAAGGTGGTGCTCTACCAGCTGAGCTACGTCCGCATTTTAGTCCGTTCCGGCCAGGCCGGTGGTACTGGATCAAGCAAGTTTCCTCGCTTTGGTGGGCGATACTGGGATCGAACCAGTGACCTCTTCCGTGTCAGGGAAGCGCGCTACCGCTGCGCCAATCGCCCCTTTGCATCCGGCCGGAACCGGAAACCAGGGTTTTCACCGAGGTGGGTACGGGATTCGAACCCGTGTATACGGCTTTGCAGGCCGCTGCCTCGCCTCTCGGCCAACCCACCGTGTAGACAGGATTCCGAAGAACCTTTGCCGTGACAGTGTCCTGCGAGCGGACGACGAGATTCGAACTCGCGACATCCACCTTGGCAAGGTGGTGCTCTACCAGCTGAGCTACGTCCGCAATGTTGCCTGCGATTCCCTGCCGYATTCGGCATTTCCTCGCGTTCCAACGAGTAAGAACTCTATAGGAGGTTCAGGSAATCTACAAATCGGGCGTCCGTTGACGGCGACCGACCCCCGTCCTTCCCTGCAATCTAGGGGATTTTGCTAATTACAGGAGTGTAATTAGCGCTGGCTTCCGGGGCGGCGCGTTGTTGTTCTGACGAGCGGCCTGGGGCTGCCGCGGCGGGGTCGGCGCCGTGAGGTTGGGAGTACTTCGGTGCGTCGGTTCGCCAAAGATGGCCGCTATCCCGACCCACTTGGCGGCCACTTCTGGTAATTGGGCGCACAAACCAGCGATCTCAGTCCGATTCAGCGACGTCAGCGGCCACGGGGCTACCCACGGAGCCAGGTACCGGCCTAATGCAGCGATTCGCCAAAGATGGCCGCTATCCCGATCCACTTAGCGGCCACTTCTGGCAATTGGGCGCCGAGCCCAGCCGACCCGGACGGATGAGGGAGGACAAGAGCGGTTCCTTGCCATTGAACTACGACGCCGACCTTGGCGAGGATGGGTGACGACGCCGGGGTGGCGTCGACGTCATACGACGCCGGCTGCGGCTCATCTAAAGGATCCAGGCGGCCACCGGCAACGTCGATTCGCCAAAGATGGCCGGTAAGCCACCCCACTTAGCGGCCACTTCTGGCAAATGGGCGCAGCGCCAACCATCTTGGCCGGCTTCGACGACGGCCTTGCGGCGGGGCAGCCGGGCGACGACGTCGACGACAGGGGCCTAGGGGATCGTGGCGCTTCGTTCGCTACCGTCGCCCGAATGCGACAAGTTGGCTATCCAGTACGTCGATTCGCCAAAGATGGCCGCTATCCCAGCCACTTAGCGGCCACTTTTGGCAAATGGGCGCCGAAACCGCCGGCTCGTGCGTCTGCAGTGCCGTCACGATCACGGGCAACCGAACGACGACGTCGACGACGGGGGCCTGGGGAGCGACGGGCCACGTTGGCTACGGGCCCCCGAATGCGACCAGGTGGCCATCCAGTACGTCGATTCGCCAAAGATGGCCGCTATCCGAGCGACTTAGCGGCCACTTCTGGCAAATGGGCGCAGCGCCAACCCCACGTCCAGACCCCGCGCCCACCCAAACCGCCGTCGGAATGGCCGATTTCGATATTCCGCCAGGGTGGGCTAGCATTCAATGGCACCGGGGCGATTGGCGCAGTGGTAGCGCGCTTCGTTCACACCGAAGAGGTCACTGGTTCGAACCCAGTATCGCCCACCTGGAAAATGGTCCGTTCCGCTCTCAGAGCGGGGCGGACCATTTTGTTTTCCTACAGCGTCMGACCCCCGTGAAAGAGTCTTTCTATGACCGCCCCGCTTCTCGCCCACGCCACCGAATACGGCCGGATGTACGCCCGCTCCACTTCGGCGCAGTTCACCGTTCCGTCCATCACCACGGTGATCGGCCAGCAACCGCACGGCCTGGACGGCTGGTTCGGGTACATGGGAGCGAACAGCCTCGCCTCGGACCCCACACTGCCGGCCATCCTGGGCAGCCCCGCGAAGGTCCGGCAGGCAGTGAGCCGCGCGGCCAAAGCCGCCGAGACCCACCGGGACGACGCCGCCAAGCGCGGCGACCGGGTCCACAACTACTGCGAACAGGTGGCTCTGCGCGCTCTTGGCCGCCCGCACCAGATGAAGGAAACCCGTGAGGCACTGGCTGCCAACGGGGAGGAAGCCTTTGCCGCCCGCTTCGACGAATGGTGGGAGCTCTTCCAGGTGGAGCCGATTGCCCCGGAGATCACGGTGTGGAACCAGACCGTGGGCTACGCGGGCACGCTGGACCTGGTGGCCCGGATCAACGGCCGCACGTGCCTCATCGACTACAAGACCAAGGGGACCAGCCGGGACGGGACGGTCAAGCCCCTCGACGCAAAGGTCGTGATGCAGCTGGTGGCCGGGATGAAGGCCGAAGAAAGCCTGGTGGACCCGGTCGCGGGGGAGTGGGAGCCGTGGCAGCACGGGGATTCACCGCTTCTGCTCGCGGTCGCCATCGGCGAGACGGAGGTCCGGCCGGTGCGGGCCAACCCGGATGTCCTCAAGCACCACTGGTGGAAGTTCTGTGCGTTGCGCAGGGTCTGGGAGATGTCCGCGGACACGGCGGCGGCCGGGCCGGCCCTGCTGCCAATCGCCCCGCCGGTGGCCCGCTGACCCTAACCGCTGACCCTGAATCCCCGGGCCGCCATGAACGAAACCCGGGGCTGCCACTAAACTGGTCGGGATCCCTAGCCGCCCACCGTGAGGACAGACTGACCATGGCCATACTGAATATCCGCATCATCGGGGACCCTGTGCTGCGCACAGTTGCCGATCCCGTGACGGAATTCGGGCCGGAGCTGGAAAAGCTCGTCGCCGACATGATCGAAACCATGGAGGACGTGGAGGGCGCCGGCCTGGCCGCGCCGCAGGTCGGCATCAGTCAGCGAGTCTTCACCTACCGCATCCGTGGGGTTGAGGGGCACATTATTAACCCCGTCCTGGAGAACAGCGATGACTTCCAGCCCGACGAAGTTGAGGGCTGCCTCTCCATCCCCGGCCTGGGCTTCCCGGTCCGGCGCCACCGCGCCACCCGGGTCACCGGCGTCGACGTCCACGGCAACGAGGTGGTGCTCGACGGCGAGGGGATGCTCGCCCGCGTTTTCCAGCACGAGACCGACCACMTGGACGGSATCCTGTTCACSGACCGGCTCGAGGGCGAGGACCGCAAGGCGGCCCTGCGCGCCATCCGCAATGCAAACTATGACGCCATTACGGAGCAGACGACGTCGAAGCGCGCCAAGACGGTCGGCTCCAGCTTCGGGGGCGGCAGCTTCGGCCAGGGTTCGTCCTTCGGGATCGGCCAGTGAGGGTTCTTTTCGCAGGGACTCCCGCCGTGGCCGTCCCTGCACTGGACGCCCTCGTCGCTGCCGGTTTCGACGTCGTCGCCGTGCTGACCCGGCCGGACGCGCCGCTGGGACGCAAGCGCATCCTGACGCCGTCGCCCGTGGCCGCCCGCGCCGCCGAGCTGGGCATCGAGATCATCCACGCCACCCGGGTCGACGCCGCGGTGACGGCACGAATCGCGGCGGCCGCGCCCGACGTCGCCGCGATCGTCGCGTACGGCGGCCTGATTCCGCGGGCGGCCCTCGATATCCCGCGCCACGGCTGGATCAACCTGCACTTCTCGCTCCTGCCGGCCTGGCGCGGTGCCGCACCCGTGCAGCGCGCCATCATCGCCGGTGACGACATCACCGGCGCCGTGACGTTCCGGCTCGAGGAAGGCCTCGATACCGGCCCGGTGTTCGGCACCGTCACCGAGGCGGTGCGGCCCACGGACACTGCCGGGGATCTCCTGGAACGGCTGTCGCACAGCGGCGCCGTGCTGCTGAGCCAGACCCTTTCCGCCGTCGACGCCGGCAGGGCCTCGGCCATTCCACAACAGGGCGAGGTCAGCCTCGCCCCCAAACTTGGCCTTGACGATGGCCGCCTCGACTGGCAGCAGCCGGCCCTGGCGATTGGACGCAGGGCACGCGGGGTCACCCCCGAGCCCGGCGCCTGGACCATGTGGGACGGGCAGCGGGTCAAGCTTGAGCCGCTCGTGCTGCGGCCCGGCGCGCCGGCACTCCGCCCGGGCCAGCTGGTGCTCGACGGCAAGGCCGTCCTGGTGGGTACCGGCTCACATCCTGTGGAACTCACCCGGGTCCAGCCTTCGGGCAAGAAAATGATGAACGCCGCCGACTGGGCGCGCGGGCAGGCAACACTGGAAAGCGTGGTCTTCGAATGAGCGAGTCCGGAACAAGCGGCAGCGGCCGGGGCCGGGGGGAGCAATCTGGCGGCCAAGGCGGCCAAGGCAACCAGAACGGCCAGGGCAACCGGGGCGGCCAGGGCCAGCGCAACTCCAAGCGCAACGCCCAGGGCCGGGAGCGGAACCGTGGCCCGCAGCGGGGATTCACCGAGAACGCTCCCTCCCAGCGCACCCGGCGCGCCGATCCCGCCCGGCTGGTCGCTTTCGAGGTCCTGCGTGCCGTGGCCGCCGAGGACGCCTACGCGAACCTGGTGCTGCCCGCCCGGATCCGGCACCACGGCCTGGACAAGCGCGACGCCGGTTTTGCCACCGAGCTCAGCTACGGCGCCCTCCGCGGCCAGGGAACCTATGACGCGATCCTCGCCCGCTGCGTGGACCGTCCCCTGGACCAGCTCGATCCCGCCATCCTCGATGCCTTGCGGATCGGGGCGCACCAGCTTCTGGCCATGCGGGTCCCGGCGCATGCTGCCCTGGACGAAACCGTGGGCCTGGCCCGCGCCGTGATCGGTGCCGGCCCGTCGGGCCTGATCAACGCCGTGCTCCGCAAAGTTACCGCGCACACACTCGAGGAATGGCTGGAGCTGATCCTCCGCGACGAACAGGACGAGACCAAGGTGGCCTCCGTCCGCTACGCCCACCCCGAATGGATCGTCCGCGCCTTCCGGCAGTCCCTCGTGGCGCATGGTCGTCCGGTCACGGAAATCAACGACCTCCTCGAGGCGGACAACGCGGCCCCCGTCGTTAACCTGGTGGCCTTGCCCGGCCTCGGCAGCCTCGACGAGGCGCTCGAAGGCGGTGCCACTCCCGGGGAGCTCGTGGAGGGATCCGCGCTCTCCAGCGGCGGTGACCTTGGCCGGCTCGCCTCCGTGCGGGAGGGCAGCACCCGCGTCCAGGACGTCGGCTCGCAGCTGGTGGCCCGCGCGCTGGCCTCCGTGGACCTCACCGACGCAGGTGCCGGGCCCGACGGCGAACGCTGGCTTGACCTCTGCGCCGGCCCCGGCGGCAAGGCTGCCCTGCTCGGCGCCCTGGCCCGCCAGCACGGTGCCACCCTGCTGGCCAACGAACCCGCACCCCACCGCGCGAAACTGGTCCGGCAGGCGCTGACGGCCGTGCCGTCCGAGGTCTGGGACGTCCGCACCGGCGACGGGCGCGAGGTTGGCGCCGAGATGGCCGGGAGCTTCGACCGCGTGTTGGTTGACGTGCCCTGCACCGGACTCGGCGCACTGCGCCGCCGCCCCGAATCCCGCTGGCGGCGCACGCCGAAGGACCTGGTGGATCTCGGCCCGCTGCAGCGCGACCTGCTCAAGTCGGCGCTCGATGCGGTCAAGCCCGGCGGCGTTGTGGCCTACGTGACGTGTTCCCCGCACCCGGCCGAGACCACCGCCGTCGTCACCGATGCCCTGCGCAAGCGCGAGGACCTCGAACTGCTGGACGCCGGAGCCGCCCTGGACGCCGTCAGCCTCACCGGACACCTTGAGGCCGGCCACGAACTGACCGCCCAGCTCTGGCCGCACCTGCACCGCACGGACGCCATGTTCCTGGCGCTCATCCGCAAAAAAGCCTGAGCCCAGGGCCATACTGGCACCAGTTTCCCGATTTCCGACCCGCGCTACGACAAGGACATCCATGGCCCACCGCTGTATCCACCCGAGCATCCTTTCGGCGGACTTCGCTAACCTGCAGTCCGAACTGCAGAGAATCAAGACTGCCGACGCCGTGCACGTGGACGTTATGGACAACCACTTCGTGCCCAATCTCTCGCTGGGGCTTCCCGTGGTCCAGCGGCTGCAGGACGTCAGCCCGATCCCGCTGGACGCACACCTGATGATCGATCACGCCGACCGCTGGGCACCGGCCTACGCCGACGCCGGGCTGGCGTCGGTGACCTTCCACGCCGAGGCCTCCATCGCACCGGTGAAACTGGCCCGCGAACTGCGCGCCCGGGGCGCCAAGGCGGGCATCGCACTGCGGCCCGGCAGCAGCGTGGAACCGTTCCTGGACATGCTCGGCGAACTGGACATGATCCTCATCATGACCGTGGAACCCGGCTTCGGCGGCCAGGAGTTCCTTGATCTCACGCTGCCCAAGATCCGCCGGGCCAGGGCCGCCATTGACGCGTCGGGACTGGACATCAAGCTCCAGGTCGACGGCGGCATCACCGAGGAGACCATCTGGCGGGCGGCCGAGGCCGGCGCCGACGTCTTCGTCGCAGGGTCCGCGGTTTACGGCGCCGACGACCCCGCGGACGCCATCGCCCGCCTCCGTGAAGCGGCCGGCAGCTGGCCGGGCAGCTGACTAAAACATGACGAACGGTGTACCGTCCGCCCGCGGGAATAGCCGGGCGGCGGCCGCAGTTGTGTCAGAATAGCTACACACATACGTGCTCCGGGGTCGGTGTAAGTCCGAACCGGCGGTTATAGTCCGCGACCCGCGAGCCGGCACTTCCCACTGGGAAGCTAACGGCGGACGGTTGAACCGGTGGAATTCCGGTACCGACAGTTAAAGTCTGGATGAGAGAAGCACGTACAGCTGTTACTGCGGCGCCCTTCGGTGCCGCGGCAGTGCGCTGTCGTATACCCCCGGAGCCATCGCGGTTCTAGAGGGAAGGAACGACACACACATGAACCCCTTGCGATGGCTCTTCGCCCACTCCGAGGTCCCCGGGGACCCGAGGAACGGCGCATGAGCGTCCAAACGGCTTCCGGGCCGCAAGACAAAGACCACGAAGACTTCGCCGCGGCCGGCTTCACCGCGGCCGGCTTCAGCGCGGCCGGCTTTAGCGCCGCAGAAACGGCGGCGATGGACGCTGCCCTCGCAGCGGCAGCCCAGGGCCCGCGCGGCGCGAACCCGCTCGTGGGCGCCGTCGTCATTGGGACAGACGGCACACCCCTGGTGACCGGCTACCACCGTGGTGCCGGCACCCCGCACGCAGAGGCCGACGCCATCCAGCAGGCCCGGGCGGCGGGCCTGGACCTCAGCGGCACCACCATGGTGGTCACGCTTGAACCCTGCAACCACTGCGGCCGGACCGGCCCCTGCGCCCAAGCCATCATTGACGCGGGCATCGCCGATGTCGTCTACGCCGTCGATGACCCGCACGACCCGGCCGCCGGGGGAGCCGCGACCCTGCGCGCCGCCGGAGTGCGCGTTCGCTCCGGCCTGGCCGCCGTCGAAGCGCTGGACCTCAACCGCCGCTGGTTTGACGCCGTGGCCGCCAAGCGCCCCTTCGTCACCCTGCACATCGCCCAGACCCTCGACAGCAGGATCGCGGCCGGCGACGGCACCAGCCAATGGATCTCCAGCCCGGAGTCCCTCGCCGACAACCACGCCCTGCGGGGCCGGATCGACGCCATCCTGGTGGGAACCCAGACCGTGCTGGTGGACGACCCCCGGCTTACCGCGCGCACACCGGACGGAACGCCGGCGCCCAAGCAACCGCTCCGCGCGGTCATGGGGCTCCGCGGCATCCCCGACGACGCTGCCGTTCATGGTGCCGACGGCAAGGTAATGCACCTGCCCACCCGGGACCCCCGCGAGGCCCTGGACCAGCTGTTCGACGCCGGTGTCAGGCACCTGATGGTCGAGGGCGGTTCACGCATCCTTAGCGCTTTCCTGGCCGCCGGACTGGTCGACGAGCTGATCGTCTACCTGGCCCCGACGCTCCTCGGCTCCGGCACTCCGGCCCTGGAAGACCTCGGCATCCGCACCCTCGCCGACGCCCAGCTGTGGGACTGGGACGCTGCCACCGGCGGCGCCGTGCGGATGCTGGGCCGCGATCTGCGGCTGCACCTTCGCCCCGCCGCCGGGGCCACCGACACTTCATCCGATTCCACCCCGCGCAACGCCGCGGACACCGCCGCAGGAGGCAACTGATGTTTACCGGAATTATCGCCGAACAGGGCAAGGTGCTCTCCGTCGAACGCGACGGCGACACCAGCGCCACGCTGCGCCTGCACGCCCCCAGCAGCACCGACGGCCTGGCCCTCGGCGGTTCAATCGCGGTCAACGGGGTTTGCCTGACCGCCACGGACATCGAGGGCACGGACTTCAGCGTCGACGTCATGGGCGAGACCCTGGTCCGGAGCACCATCGGCGCGCTGGCAGCGGGGGACCCGGTCAACCTCGAACGCTGCGTCCAGGCCGGTAGCCGGCTCGACGGCCACGTTGTGCAGGGCCACGTTGACGGCGTCGGCGAACTTGTGGAACGTGAGGCGCTGGGCAACTGGGACCGTCTGCGCTTCGCCGTCCCGTCCGGGCTGGCCCGCTACATCGCGGAAAAGGGCTCCATCGCGGTCGACGGCGTCTCACTCACCGTCACTGCCGTGAGCCCCGCGCCGGACCCGGCACCGTGGTTCGAAGTCGGCCTGATCCCCACCACCCTCGCCGAGACCGGC
Source organism: Arthrobacter sp. 05L45_2 (assembly GCF_056397525.1). Taxonomy (NCBI): domain Bacteria; kingdom Bacillati; phylum Actinomycetota; class Actinomycetes; order Micrococcales; family Micrococcaceae; genus Arthrobacter; species Arthrobacter sp. 05L45_2. The sequence continues at coordinate 43,551 of NZ_JBFTNO010000002.1, forward strand.
CTGGGCGCCAAACCGCTGGGCGGCCGCGTCAACCTTGAGGTGGATGTGCTGGCCAAGTACACCGAACGCCTGCTCGCCTTCGCCCCCACCGGGCACGGCGGGGCCCGCCACGCTGAGCCCGCCCACAGCCAGGCGGCCGCAAAATGAGCGGGCTCCAGGACCGCCACGGCGTGGCCGTCGACGCCTCGGCCGGCCTCGACCCGATCGAGGACGCCATCCGCGCCATGGCCGCCGGCCGCCCCGTGCTGGTGGTGGATAACGAGGACCGCGAGAACGAAGGCGACATCATCTTTGCCGCGCAGCACGCCACCCCGGCCCTGATGGGCTGGACCATCCGTTACAGCTCGGGCGTGATCTGCGTGCCGCTGACGGGCGAACGTGCCGACGCCCTGGAGCTGCCGCCGATGACGGCCATCAACCAGGACTCCAAGGGCACCGCGTATACGGTGTCGTGCGATGCGGYCGTGGGCGTCAGCACCGGTATTTCCGCCACCGACCGAGCCCTGACCGCCCGGATCCTCGCGGACGGCACCAGCCGGCCAAATTCCCTGACCCGTCCCGGGCATGTTTTTCCGCTTCGCGCCGTTAAGGGTGGTGTGCGGGAGCGTCCCGGCCACACCGAGGCAGCCGTTGAGCTGTGCCGGCTGGCGGGCCTTGAACCCGTAGGCGTAATTGCAGAAGTGGTGCACGACGACGGAGAAATGATGCGGTTGGATGGACTTCGCGGCTTTGCCCTCGAACACGGCTGCCCGCTGATTTCGATTGCTGATCTGGTGGCGTACCTTGAAGCCGGCAACACCGGCAGCCACGCGGCGGAATCCGCCTGAGACCCTTGGACTGAGGAGAAACAATGACGACTTCTGAAGCGCAGCCGGCCACCCCGGSMCAGCRGCTGCACCCTGTCAGCGGCGGACCGATCGTCCAGCTGCCCACCGCSTACGGCGAYTTYGTGGCSCAGGCCTGGACCGAYCTGGASACCGGCGCSGARCACCTCGCCGTCAGCTCCCCGCTGCCGGCCACCGACGGCCAGGCACCCCTGGTCCGGCTGCACTCCGAATGCCTGACCGGAGACGTCTTCGGCTCCTACCGCTGCGACTGCGGCGAACAGCTGGCCTACGCCCTGGAGATGATCCACGAATTCGGCGGCACCCTGCTCTACCTGCGCGGCCAGGAAGGCCGCGGCATCGGCCTGGCCAACAAGATCAAGGCCTACGCCCTGCAGGAGGCCGGGTTCGACACTGTGGAAGCCAACGAACAGCTCGGACTTCCCGTCGACGCCCGCTGCTACAAGGCCGCCGCGCAGATCCTCGCTGAGATGGGCCTGCACGAGATCCGCCTCCTGAGCAACAACCCGGACAAGCAGGACCGGCTGGCCAAGGCAGGAGTGCGGGTGGTTGAGATGGTCCCCACCGAGGTGCCGTCCCGCGAACAGAACCTGCGCTACCTGCAGACCAAAAAGGACCGTATGGACCACCGGCTGGTTCTTGACATGGAACCGGCCGCGCCGGCCAACGGACAGCGCGGCTTCGAGCACGAGCAGGACTGAGGCCGCGGGCCCGGCCCGCACCTCGCAAACCCCACCGACTTCCCACAGCAAGGAATCCCTATGAGCGGCCACGGCGCACCCCAGATTGACCTGACCACTTTCGAACCCGAGCAGACCTCCCAGCTGAGGCTGGCCATTGTGGCCGCGAGCTGGCACACCAAGATTATGGACGGCCTGCTCGACGGCGCGTTGCGGGCAGCCAAGGACGCCGGCATTGCCGAACCGACCGTGCTGCGCGTTCCCGGAACCTTTGAGCTGCCGGTCGCGGCCGCCCGGCTGGCACCGCACTTTGACGCCGTCGTGGCGCTCGGCGTCGTGATCCGCGGTGGCACCCCGCACTTCGAATACGTCTGCGAAGCCGCCACGCTGGGCCTCACCGAGGTCAGTGTCCGCACCGGCGTTCCGGTCGGCTTCGGCGTGCTGACCTGCGACACCGAACAGCAGGGCATTGACCGTGCGGGCCTCCCCGGCTCCACCGAGGACAAGGGCCACGAAGCCGTGGCGGCGGCCCTGGCCACGGCGGTCACGCTCAAGCAGTACTCCTAACCTGGCCTCGCAGGCTGTGTATTCGCTCACATCGGCGCCGTCATGCGGCGGCCCGGCAGGCGTGGTCTTGCCGTGAACAAGTAGGCTGGAGGGCGTGAAGAATTTCGAATCGCTGTTCGCAGAACTGAGTGAGAAGGCAGCCTCCCGCCCGGAGGGCTCCCGCACCGTCGCCGAACTGGATTCCGGAGTCCACGGCATCGGCAAGAAAGTCGTGGAGGAAGCCGCCGAGGTTTGGATGGCTGCCGAGTACGAATCCGATGAGGCCGCCGCGGAAGAAATTTCGCAGCTGCTCTATCACCTGCAGGTTCTGATGCTCGCCAAAGGCCTCAGCCTGGAAGACGTCTACAAG
>NZ_JBFTNO010000003.1:0-44393 GCF_056397525.1 Arthrobacter sp. 05L45_2
GGCTAAGCCCACCGCTATATGAAGGCTGAAGGTAAACAGGGAAGACGCAAATATCTACGATACGGCAAAGCAACCTACTTGTCTACCCCACTTGCGGCGTGAATGCAAGCACGTCCCCCGGCGCCGGCGCTCCCGCCCTCCCCGCCGAATAGCACCGTGACGGGGCTCACGATAGCCTTGAAGAACATCGTTAGAGATCGGAAGAGATAACCATGAACAACTCCGCGGACAACAATGATGTTGTCATCCTCGCAGCCGCCCGCACCCCCCAGGGCCGGCTCAACGGGCAGCTGGCCAGCTTCACCGCCGTCGAACTCGGTGCCCACGCAATCCGCGCCGCCCTTGCTGCCAGCGGAGTCAAGGCTGACCAGGTCGATTCGGTAATCATGGGCCAGGTCCTGCAGGCCGGCGCCGGGCAGAACCCGGCCCGGCAGAGTGCCATCGGGGCAGGCATCGGCTGGAACGTTCCCACCGTCACCATCAACAAGGTGTGCCTTTCCGGCCTTACCGCCGTGATCGACGCAGCCCGGCTGATCCGCAGCGGGGATGCCACCGTGGTGGTCGCCGGCGGCCAGGAGTCCATGACCCGGGCGCCGCACCTGTTGCCCGGCTCCCGGCAGGGCTGGACGTACGGTTCCATCCAGGCGCTCGACGCCGCCGCCCACGACGGCCTCACCGACGCCTTCGACGGCCAGTCGATGGGACTGTCCACGGAGAGCAAGAATGTCACCCTCGGCATCGACCGCGCCTCCCAGGACGAGGTGGCCGCGGCCTCGCACCAGCGCGCCGCATCGGCTGCGAAGGATGGCGTCTTCGACGGCGAGATCGCGCCGATCAGCGTCAAGCAGCGTAAGGGCGACCCGCTGGTGGTCAGCGCCGACGAGGGCATCCGTCCGGACACGTCGGTCTCCTCCCTGGCCGGACTGCGTGCCGCGTTCGCCACGGACGGCACCATCACGGCCGGCAACTCCTCGCCTCTCTCTGACGGGGCAGCCGCTCTGGTCCTCACCTCGCGGCAGTTCGCCGAGGACCACGGACTGGAGTACCTGGCCGTGGTCGGCAAGCCCGGACAGGTCGCCGGACCGGACAATTCGCTGCACTCCCAGCCGTCCAACGCGATCAAGAGCGCACTGGATAAGGCCGGATGGTCAGCCGCGGACCTGGACTTCATCGAGATCAACGAGGCCTTCGGCTCCGTGGCCGTGCAGTCCCTCAAGGACCTGGACTACCCGCTCGAACAGTGCAACATCCACGGCGGCGCGATTGCCCTGGGCCACCCGATCGGCGCATCCGGAGCACGGCTGGCCCTGCACGCGGCCCACGAGCTGAAGCGCCGCGGCACCGGCAAGGCCGCCGTGTCCCTCTGCGGCGGCGGCGGCCAGGGCGAGGCCCTCCTGCTGTACCGCGACTGATGACCGAACCCACGGCACACCCGGCTGCGGGGCAGGCTTCCGGCCCCGCAGCCGGTCTTCCTTCCGGGCACCACCACGGCGGGAGCACCGGCAGGAAACGCTTCCTCGCCGACGCCGCCGCACGCGGGATCACGGTGGAACTGGTGGAGCGGATGGCCGCGAGCAGCCTGGAGGAGGCCGCGGCCATCCTCGGCATCAGCCCCGGCGACATCGTGAAGTCCCTTGTGGTCAAGCACAAGGACGGCAGCTTCCTCTTCGCCCTTGTCCCCGGCGACCGCCAGATCTCCTGGCCCAAACTCCGCCAACTGGTCGGCGTCAACAAGTTGTCCCTGCCCAGCGCCGACGTCGCCCTCGCTGCGACCGGCTACGAGCGGAGCACCATCACCCCGCTCGGCAGCACCACCGCGTGGCCTGTGTACGCGGACAGCACCATCGCCGGCCGCCGGATCTCGATGGGTGCCGGTGAGCACGGCTACAGCGCGTTCGTCGACGCGGACGCACTGACCGCCGCCCTCGGCGCCGTCGTCGCGGACATCACCGATCCGGTCCAGTAACGACGTAGCCCAGCCCGGTTAACACGTGCCTGGCGCATCGACTGCTCCGTAGGTGCCGTTCTGGGCGCTGAAAACGGCGGTTACGGAGCAGTCGATGGGAGCTCACTGCGTCAGGCGGTGACTGTCAGGGCTTGCCCGTTGACCGTGAGCCGCCAGTTGTCCTGGCTGAAGACCGAGGCGTCGAGCGTCCCGCGGGCCACGACGTAGTCGATGATGCGCTGCCGGATCTCCTGCTGGCTGTTGGAGAGGACCGGGGCCGTCTTGACCGCGGGGAAGTTGCCGCCACCGCTCTGGCGGTAGTTGTTGATGGCCATGGCAAATTCCTTGTCCGCCGGCACGGGGGCGCCGCCGTAGGTGAGATTCATGATCCTGTCCCCCACCGGGCGGCCCAGGTCGATCTCGTAATTCAACGGCGCGTCCAGCCCGTACACGACGTCGTAGTTGTAATCCGGGGTGCCGTTCGGCGCGATGGCGGTGGCCGCGTTCGTGACGTCCTGGGCGCGCGCGGTAGTGCCGCTGACCGGCTTGAAGTACTGGGCCGACCACTCCAGGTAGGCCTTGACCTGCGCGCCCGTGACCTTGATGGAGAGCAGCGTGTTGTCGAAGATGTAGAGGCCCGCCACGTCGCGGATGGTCAGCGGGCCGGCCTTCACATCCACCGACCGGGAGAAGGCAGCCGCAATGGACAGCACCGGGAGTGCCGCTGCCGGGCCGTTGGCGAGTTCGGCTTTGATGGTGGCCGCCTGGACGTAGTTGATCGCATCGATCGCTGCGGAATCGCCCCAGCAGGCGGTGGCCGTGGACAACGGCGCGGTGGAGGTGCCGATGACCTGGTTCACGTACTTCACGGTGGCCTGGTGCCCGGCCTGCACCGCGTTGACAACGGCGGGGTCCGGGTCCACGGTCTTGGCATCCAGCAGGTGTGAGTGGGCCGAGGTCACCTTCCACTCTCCGCGGTCCTTGACCAGATCCAGGTCGATGACGGCGACCCGCATGCCCCATTTCAGCGGCTCGGTCAGGAGGACCTGCCGGCCGGTGGCCTTGTTGGTGACGAACCGCTCGGGGATCTCCAGGTGCGCGTGCCCCACCAGGATGGCGTCAATCCCTGGAACCTCCTCGGCGAGCTGGGTGGACGCGTTCTCGGGGAACGGCAGCGCATCCCCGTAGGAGGAACCCGGGGTGGCGCCCGAGTGGCTGGAGACGATAACGACGTCAGCCCCGGCCGCCTTCATTTCCGGGATGACCGTCTTGGCTTCCTCGACGATGCCGTTGAAGTCGAGCTTGCCCTGCACGTTGTCGCGGTCCCAGAGCGCACACCCCGGAGTCACGAAGCCAACCAGGCCCACCGTCACCCAGCCGTTCCCTGTCTTGACCCGCTTGAGGACGTACGGCGTGAATGCCCGCCCGCCGCTGACGGCGTCGTGGACGTTGGCGCCGAGCAACGGGAAATCAAGCTGCTTCTCCCAGGTCCGCAGCATGGGGACCCCGTAGTTGAACTCGTGGTTTCCGAGGGCGACGGCGTCGTAGCCCACGGCGTTCATGGCCAGGGCCATGGGGTGCTTGACGGTGTCGGAGATGGGGTTCACCTTGGCGAAGTAGTAGGCCAGGGGCGTGCCCTGGATGGTGTCGCCGGAGTCTATGGTGAGGGTGTTGCCGGCGCCGCGTTCGGCCCGGACGGCCTTGATCAGGGTGGCCGCCTGGGCGATGCCGATCTTGTTGCCCGAGCTGTCCGAGTACGGAACGTCCTTGAAGTAGTCCCAGTTGAAGACGTTGTTGTGCAGGTCGGTGGTGCCCAGCACCGTGAGGGTGAACTGCTTCTTCCCGTTGGCGGGTGCTGCCTGGGCGGCCGGGGCCCCGGAGAGCGTCGCTGCGGCGGCGCTGCCGCCAACGAACGCCGCGGTGAGCATGGCGCGGCGGGAGAACGACGGGTTGGGATCGGTCATTGTATGAGCTCCTCAGGGGTTTCGCGGCCGGTCGGCACAAAGCCAAAGTCTAGGGCGGCGGCCGCGTCCTGAAAAGGAGAGCCCGCCATCATTTGCACAGGATTCACCTGCGCCGCCATCCACGCGGCAGTCCCGCGAAGCCCCCGGAACGCAGGAAACCCCGCCCACCGAAGTGGACGGGGTTTCCCGGGTGGAAAGCGTGAAGCCTTCCGAAACTGCGAGTGTTACTTGAGGGTAACGGTGGCGCCGGCAGCCTCGAGCTGCTCCTTGGCCTTCTCAGCAGCTTCCTTGGTGGCGCCTTCGAGGACAGCCTTCGGTGCGCTGTCAACCAGGTCCTTRGCTTCCTTGAGGCCGAGGGAGGTGATGGCGCGAACTTCCTTGATCACTGCGATCTTCTTGTCGCCAGCAGATTCGAGGACGACGTCGAAGTCGGTCTTCTCTTCGGCTTCTTCAGCAGCTCCGCCACCGGCGGGGCCGGCAACTGCGACAGCAGCAGCGGTAACTTCGAAGGTCTCTTCGAAGAGCTTGACGAACTCGGAGAGCTCGATGATGGTCAGTTCCTTGAAAGCTTCAATGAGCTCTTCGTTGCTGAGCTTCGCCATGGTGTGGCGTCCTTCCTATAGGTGGTGCTGGGCGGCCTGGGCCGTTGCTTCGCACCGGAGTCTTGGTTGAAAGAGAGTTAGTTCTCTTCGGTTGCTGCGGCCTCGGCCGGAGCTTCGGTCTCTGCTGCTTCTGCGGCCGGGGCTTCTTCAGCGGCGGGTGCTTCGGCAGCTGCCGGTGCACCGTTCTCTTCTTCAAGCTTGAGGCGCAGGGCGTCAATGATGCGTGCAGCAGCGGCAGCAGGAGCCTTGAGGATGCCTGCAACCTTGGCGAGCTGCAGCTCGCGGGACTCGAGTGCTGCCAGGGCAGCAACTTCGCTGGCGTTCAGTGCCTTGCCCTCGAAGTAACCGGTCTTGATGACCAGCTGCTTGTTAGCCTTGGCAAAATCCGTCAGGCTCTTGGCAGCTGCAACAGCGTCACCCTTGATGAACGCGATTGCAGTGGGGCCGGCAAGCTGGCCGTCGAATGCTTCGACGCCGGCTTCCTTGGCTGCAATGGCGGTCAGGGTGTTCTTGACGACCGCGAACTTAGTGTCCTGGCCGAGAGAAACACGCAGCTGCTTGAGCTGTGCAACGGTGAGCCCACGGTATTCGGTCAGGACAGCGGCGTTCGATTCCTTGAAATCGTTAGTGATCTCAGCTACTGCTGAAACCTTGGTAGGCGTTGCCATAACCCTCCTTCCGGGGATAGTGCCGGTATTCCGGGTCCCCTCAGGATCGCTAAAACTAAAAACGCCCCGCGCAGATGCACGGGGCTTGTCTCAACGCGGGCCAGCCGCGGAGCTTTGCTTCGTTCACCTGCGCCGGCCGCCCTGCGATGGGGGTCCTTCGTCCGGAAATCTACTTTGATCCCCCGCACACAACTGCAGAAGTGAGCGATGCTCAGGAGAGTGGATTTCCAACAACCGACGGTCTTTGGTTCCCCCAGCTTACGGGACGGACCCCGGCAGCTCCAAATCGGCTCAGCTGACACTGGGCCCGAGGTCGGGGAGCTCCTTTTGCCAGATACCGGTGACCCCCGCGGTGGTGAAGCCGAGCTGCTGGTTGACGGTCAGCAGATACCGGTTTTCCGGCGCGTTCCAGGTGTACAGGACCCGGGCGTCCGGGAACTGCTCCGTGAGCCGTTCCATGTTGGCGACCTTGATCAGCAGCCCCAGCTTGTTCCCGCGGTGCTCGGCCAGGACCACAGTGTCATCCTGGAAGACGACGTCGGGGCGCAGCGCCAGCACGCTGATGGTGGTCAGGCCGGCCAGCGACCCGGTGGCGATGTGCTCGACGGCGGTGACCACCGTCCGGCGGCCCTGGGCGATGGCGACCTCTTCGGCTTCCCGGAGGATGCCGCCGTCGAAGACCAGCTCCTCATCGCCGGCACCGGGAGAGCTGCCCTCCCCGGCCCGGTTTTCGAGGGCGACGACGGCCTCGAGCCACTGGTCCGGGCAGCGGTCCGTCCAGTGGTGCAGCCGGTACCGTCCGGCGTTGGCTTCCTCGGCTTCGGCCTGCAGGTCCGCGACCACCTTGCTGTCCAGTGGAAGGGCGCAGGAGCTGAACTGCTCGATGTGCTGGAGCGTGTACCCGGTGTGCTGCGCGAACTCCACCTCCCGGCTGTTCAGCGGAACGAACCCCATGCCGGAGCCGGGGATGAGCTGCCCGGCTGCGCTGTCCGCCAGGCTCGCGCCGGGATGGTTTGTATCGATCAGGATGGTCCGCCGGCCCTCGTCCCGGGCGAGGTGCTCCGCGGCTTCCAGGAGTTGCCGGCCAACGCCGCGGCCTTGGAACTCGGGCAGGATATCCAGGGTGAATTCGGCGAGGTCCAGGTTGTCCGCCAGGGGCAGGGCCACGTCAGCGGTGCCGACAATGACGCCGTCGACCTTGGCCACCAGGATGACCTGTCGCTCGTAGGGGTCCGCCATCTCCAACAGCTTCTCCAGCGGGGAGTAGGCGAGATCGTCGCTCCCCCACGTCTGCATGCGGACTTTGCGGCCGACTTCGACGGCGGCAAGGAAGTCCGCGGCATCCGGTCCGTCCAGCGAATCGGGGATCCAGAGCTGCTCGACCCGTACTTCCTCTGCCTTAGCGGGCATGTTCCCAGCCATCCTGCCGCCGTGCGTTCCGCCCGGCTCTCACCGGGCTTTCAAGCGTCAGCATATGCCCGTTGGGGCCCGCATTCCATGCCCCACGCGGGCCAGTTGCGGGCCGGGCCCGGCCGCGGGTTGTCACCCGGATTGGGAAGCATTCTCCGGGGCGACGGAGCGTTGCCATTCCCCGTCCCAGCCCGCGGGCCGGAAGCCGAGGGCGATGTTGATCGCCAGCATGTGGCTGTTCTCGGCAGCGTTGAAGGTGGTCACCCGCTCCACGTCCGGAAAATCGGCCAGGCGCCGCAGATTGGCGATCTTGACCAGCATCCCCAGGCGGTGCCCGCGATGGCTGGCTGCCACCAGCGTGTCATCCTGTTCGGCGAGCCACGGTTTGCTGGGCGCGAGCTCCAGCACCGAGTACGCCGCGAGCTCTCCGGTCTCCACGTGCCGGGCCGCCGCCACCAGGGAGGTGTTGCCGGCCCGCTGCCAGGTGTCCTCCACGTGCCGGACGCGCGCGACGTCCCACGTCTCGGCGTCGAAACTGAGGCCGCCCATCGGGGCGTCCGTGCTCATTCGCGACATCAGTACGGCCAGCTGGGCGACGTACTCATCCGGGCAGCGGTCGGTCCAGGTCAGGAGCTCGTATCCGGCGGCCCTGGCCTGCGCCCCGCTCTCCAGCCCGTCCAGCCCTGGTGCCGCGGCGGCCACGTCCAGGCTGCTGAACCGTTCGACCTGCTCCAGCCGGTAGCCGGTGGCGGCCGCGAACCGCACGCCAGGTGCCGTTGCCGGCAAGGCGCCGGTGCCCGTCAGGGGCACGACAACGTCCGGACCGTCGGCGTCGAAGTCCGCCGGGTGTTCCGTGAAGGTCATCAGGGTGGTGCGGCCATCGCCGGCCGCGAGGGCCTCGGCATGTTCCAGCAGCGCCCGTCCAATACCGCGGCCGGTGTACTCGTTGAGTACGGCCACGTGCAGGAGTGCACTGCCGAGGTTTTCCTGCTGCTCGAACCTGACCCAGGACTTCGCTGCCATCTTGCCGTCGACGCGGACGAAGAACAGCCGCGTCCGCGTGTAGGCGTTGTCCCGCCAGAAACGCAGCCGGGCCGCGGCCGCCGACGCACGGTCCAGATTCCCCCACGTTTCAAGGGTCAGGGCGTCGCAGAGCTGCCCGAATTCCAGGAACTCCGCCGCGCCAGGGCTTTCAAGGGACTCGGGCAGGACCAGGGGCTCGATCAGATACGTCGATGCAGTCACCGGCCCAGCCTAACGGGCGGCCGAAAAGCAGAAAAGACCGCCCCGCGTGAGCGGGACGGTCTTTTCGTTACTTGCTGCTGCAAGCGGGCGAGGACTAGACCTCGGTCAGGACCTTGGTGACGTTGGGGTCAACCGAGATGCCCGGGCCGAACGTGGTGGCCACGGTGGCCTTCTGGATGTAGCGGCCCTTGGAAGCGGRCGGCTTCAGGCGAAGGACCTCTTCCAGCGCTGCTGCGTAGTTCTCGGCCAGCTTGACGGCGTCGAAGGAAACCTTGCCGATGATGAAGTGCAGGTTCGAGTGCTTGTCGACGCGGAAGTCGATCTTGCCGCCCTTGATGTCGTTGACAGCCTTGGTGACGTCAGCGGTCACGGTGCCGGTCTTCGGGTTCGGCATGAGGTTACGCGGGCCGAGGACCTTACCCAGGCGGCCAACCTTACCCATGAGGTCCGGGGTGGCGACGGCGGCGTCGAAGTCGGTCCAGCCGCCGGCGATCTTTTCGATCAGGTCGTCGGAACCAACGAAGTCGGCGCCGGCTGCGATTGCGGCCTCAGCCTTGTCGCCGGTGGCGAAGACGAGGACGCGGGCGACCTTACCGGTACCGTGCGGCAGGTTGACGGTGCCGCGGACCATCTGGTCGGCCTTGCGGGGGTCGACGCCGAGGCGGAAGGCAACCTCAACGGTGGCGTCGAACTTGGACGGGTTGGTGTCCTTGGCGAGGGTCACTGCCTCGAACGGCGCGTAGAACTTCTCCGCGTCGATCTTGGCGGCGGCTGCCTCATATGCTTTGCTGCGCTTTGCCATGCTGCTTATTCTCCTTGTGCAGGTGTGGTCTGCGGACCGCGCTGGGCCCTGCCACAGTCGGGTCTCGGCCAGATGTTCCCGGCCGGGTTCCCGCTATTCAATGTTTAGGTGGTGCCGGCTGGCCGGCGGTACTGACGGCGTCGTGATCGGTTTCCCGTCCCGTCGCATCAGCAAAAGGGAATTAACCCTCGACGGTGATACCCATGGAGCGGGCGGTGCCGGCGATGATCTTCGCGGCGCCTTCCAGGCTGGTGGCGTTGAGGTCTTCCATCTTGGTGGTGGYGATCTCGTTGACCTGGGCCTGGGTCAGCTTGGCAACCTTGACGGTGTGCGGGGTAGCCGAACCCTTGGCGACGCCTGCAGCCTTCTTGATGAGCTCTGCAGCCGGCGGGGTCTTGGTGATGAACGTGAACGAGCGGTCCTCGTAGACCGTGATTTCAACCGGAATAACGTTGCCGCGCTGGGCTTCCGTCGCAGCGTTGTACGCCTTGCAGAATTCCATGATGTTGACACCGTGCTGGCCAAGCGCAGGACCGATCGGCGGGGCCGGGTTAGCGGCACCTGCCTGGATCTGCAGCTTGATGAGGCCGGTGACCTTCTTCTTGGGAGCCAATGTAGGTCCTTCTCTCAAATACGTCCTGGGGCACAGGAGCGTGCCTCAGGTTGGTGGYCGCCATGGCGAGGCGGCCGGCCGCTCCGGGGCTGCTAAGCGGGCAGCCCGGGGCGAATTCTGTGGGTGGAGCTAGATCTTGCTGACCTGGTTGAACGCCAGGGTGACAGGGGTTTCGCGCTCGAAGATGGAAACCAGGACCACCAGGGTCTGGGACTCCGGCTTGATCTCGGAGATCGTGGCCGGAAGGGTCTCGAACGGACCTTCCTTGACGATGACGGATTCGCCGACTTCGAAGTCAACGGCCACGGGAACCTGGCTCTGCTTGTTGACCGGCTTGCCCTTCTCGGCCTGCTCTTCCTCGAAGACCGGGGCGAGCATGGAGAAGACCTCGTCGAGGCGCAGCGGCACGGGGTTGTGGGCGTTGCCCACGAAGCCGGTGACACCGGGGGTGTGGCGGACGGCGCCCCAGGAGGCATCCGTCAGATCCATGCGGACCAGGACGTAGCCGGGGATGCGGACGCGGTTGATGACCTTGCGCTGAGCGTTCTTGATCTCAACGACTTCCTCCATCGGGACCTGGATTTCGAAGATGTAATCTTCCATGTCCAGGGTCTGGATGCGGGTCTCAAGGTTGGCCTTGACGCGGTTTTCGTAGCCGGCGTAGGAGTGGATGACGTACCAGTCACCCTCCTGGCGGCGGAGCTTGGCCTTGAACTCGTCGGCGGGGTCGACGTCGGCCGCGGCGGCTGCCGCGAGGGCGTCGCCCTCTTCCTCGGTTTCGGCTTCCCCGGCGTCTACGGACTCATCAGCAGTCTCGTCGGCGGCGTCGGATTCGGGCGCAGCAGATGCAGCCTCGGACTCGTCGCTGGCTTCCACCGCGGCGTCCTGGCTCTTATCCAGCTCAGTCTCAGTTACCTCGAGCTCCTGCTCAGACACTTGGTCTCCTGCTTCCTCATTGCCTAACATGCCTATTTAAATGACTCAATTCCGCACACCCCGCAGAAGCTCCGGATTTCCGGAGGTCCACGCGGTCTGCGGACCGGTCGCCTTAGCGGTCCGTGGCGCCTGTTCCGCCGAAGACCCAGCTCACTCCGGTCCCGAAGGCCAGGTCCAGCAGGGTGACGATCACCATCATGATGACCACGAACACCAGCACCACGAGCGTGTAGTTGATCAGTTCCTTGCGGGTGGGCGCGACGACCTTCTTCAGTTCGCCGATGACCTGGCGGACGAAGAGTGCGATCCGGGCGAAGAATCCTGCCTTGGGGGCATTCTTGGCGGGGCGGCCTTTGGAGCTGCTGGCAGCTGTTTCGGTCACCTGATCCTCACTCATCCTCGCAATGTCGGATACCCGGCTCTGAACTGAACCATGGTTGCTGCGCTGGTTCCGGTCGTTCCCGGAACAGCTTGCGCAGGGCAGACAGGACTCGAACCTGCAACCTGCGGTTTTGGAGACCGCTGCGCTACCAATTGCGCCACTACCCTATGGATCGAAAACGGGTCAGACTGCCTTGTTCCGCAGGCTTCCCTGAGGCGCACGCCATCATCGTGTTTTCAACACCGGAGAACCAGTCTACGCAACAACTGCGTCCACGTCGAACCGGCTCCGTCCGGACCCCTGGCTGCGGGCTGAAACAACGTCCCGGAGGTCGCTTTCGCGCCTCGGGTCACATTCATACCCGGCACCCCGGAGGATCCGMTGAACAGCATAGAGTAGATTTCGTCGAATCCCACATCCAGCCACGAGCTGTACGCGAAGAACGGACCCGCAATGCCTGCCGCCCGCATTTCCCAGCGCATTTCCGCCATAGCCGAATCCGCCACACTGGCTGTCGATGCCAAGGCGAAGGCGTTGAAGGCGGCCGGCCGCCCGGTCATCGGCTTCGGGGCCGGCGAGCCCGACTTCCCCACTCCCGGCTACATCGTCCAGGCCGCCATCGAGGCCGCAGGCCAGCCGAAGTTCCACCGCTACTCCCCCGCCGGCGGCCTGCCCGAACTGAAACAGGCCATCGCCGAAAAGACGTTCCGGGACTCCGGCTACAAGGCTGAGGCGTCCCAGGTCCTGGTGACCAACGGCGGCAAGCAGGCCGTCTACAACACCTTCGCCACGCTGCTGGACCCGGGCGACGAGGTGATCGTCCCGACACCGTTTTGGACCACCTACCCCGAGGCCATCCGGCTTGCGGGCGGCGTGCCGGTGGAGGTTTTCGCCGGTCCGGACCAGGGTTACCTCGTCACGGTGGACCAGCTGGAAGCGGCCGTCACGGACCGCACCAAGATCCTGCTCTTCGTGTCCCCATCCAACCCGACCGGTGCCGTGTACTCACCGGAGCAGGTCAAGGAAATCGGCCAGTGGGCGGCCGCCAAGGGCCTGTGGGTGGTCACCGACGAAATTTATGAGCACCTGACGTACGACGGCGTCCCGTTCACCTCGATCGCGACCGCCGCCCCCGAGCTCGGCGACAAAGTGGTCATCCTCAACGGCGTCGCGAAGACCTATGCCATGACCGGGTGGCGGGTTGGCTGGATGATCGGCCCGGCAGACGTGATCAAGGCCGCCACGAACCTGCAGTYGCACGCCACGTCCAACGTCTCCAACGTTCCGCAGATGGCCGCCCTCGCTGCGGTCTCCGGTCCGCTCACGGCAGTGGATGAGATGAAGGTGGCCTTTGACCGCCGGCGGAAGGCCATCGTTGCCGGCCTGAACGCGATCGAGGGCGTGGACTGCCCCACCCCCAAGGGCGCYTTCTACGTCTACGCCGACGTCCGCGCCCTGTTGGGCAAAGAGTTCCCTACCGCGAACGGCCCGGTCCGGCCTTCGACGTCGGCTGAACTGGCCGCACTGATCCTCGATGAGGTGGAGGTCGCCGTCGTCCCGGGTGAGGCATTCGGTCCGTCGGGTTATCTCCGGCTCTCCTACGCGCTGGGCGACGAGGACCTGGCTACCGGCGTCGGCCGTCTCCAGGACTTCCTCGGCAAGGCCAAGTAGCCGCCCCAAATCCCTGATGCGCTATCACTTTTGGTCCCTAAACCGCCGGAATAGGGACCAAAAGTGATAGCGCATCTTTGGGTTAGAGGAGGCGGCGCTGCGCGGCCCAGCGGGTCAGTTCGTGCCGGCTGGAGAGCTGGAGTTTCCGCAAGACCGCCGAGACGTGGGTTTCCACCGTCTTGATCGAGATGAACAGCTCCTTGGCCACTTCCTTGTAGCTGTAGCCGCGGGCGATCAGCCGCATGACCTCCAGTTCGCGGGCCGAAAGCCGGTCCAGCTCGTCGTCCGCGATGTCCGCAGGCGCCGTTCCGAAGGCATCGAGGACAAAGCCGGCCAGCCTCGGCGAAAAGACAGCGTCGCCGCCCGCGACCCTGCGCACGGCGTCGCTGATCTCGGCCCCGGAGATGGTCTTCGTGACGTACCCCCTGGCTCCGGCGCGGATCACTGAGACCACGTCCTCGGCGGCATCCGAGACGCTCAGCGCCAGGAACTTGGTGGTGCCCAGCAGCGGCGCCGAGCCGGCCAGGACGTCGCGGCCGCCGCCGCCCAGTCCGCCCGGAAGGTGGACATCAAGGAGCACGACGTCGGGACGCGCGGCTGCGATGACGGCGACGGCTTCTTCCACTGTTCCGGCCTCGCCGACGACGTCGATGCCGGCGTCCAGGTCGGCCTTCAGTCCGGAGCGGAAGATGGCGTGGTCGTCAACGATCACCACACGCGTGGCCGCGGGCGGCGCCGCCGCCCCGTTGTTGCCCCTGGGCTGGCTGCTCACTGTGTGTCCTCTCCGTTGGTTCCGGGCGCAGTGGTGCTGCTGCCGGCAGTTGCTCCGGTGCCCACCGGGCCGGTGGCCGCGAGCGGCAGCCGGAGGCGCACCTCGGTGCCGTCGGCGTTGCTGGCGATGACGGCCGTCCCGCCGTGGCGGCGCATCCGGCCGATCATGGATTCCCGGACGCCCAGCCGGTCGGCGGGAATCGATCCGGGGTCGAAGCCCGGTCCGCGGTCCTTGACGAAAACTTCCGCGGCTTCATCGGTGACTTCCAGGTAGACCGAGACCGCTCCACCGCCGTGGCGCGCGGCATTGAGCATGGCTTCACGCGCAGCCTGGACCACGGCTTCGAGGCGCTCGGTCATGGCGCAGTCCCCCACCGTGACGACGTCGACGGCGTGACCGAGGGAGTCTTCGACCTCGGCGGCCGCAGCCTTGATCCCGTCCGACAGCTGGCCCGCCCCCTGCTCGGGATCCCGGTACAACCAGCCCCGCAACTCCCGTTCCTGGGCGCGGGCCAGCCGGACGACGTCGTGCTCATTGCCGGCCCGGCGCTGGATCAGCGCGAGGGTCTGCAGTACGGAGTCGTGCAGGTGTGCCGCGATCTCGGCCCGCTCGGTGGCCCGCACACGGCCGGCGCGCTCGGCCTCGAGGTCGCGCCAGAACTTCAGCCCCCACGGCAGCAGCACCAGGGCAACACCGCCCAGCACGGCTACCGAGGCGAGCAGGGCCAGCCAGGTCTGCTCCCAGGAGCCCGAACCGGAGACCATCAGCAGGACCCCTRCGATCACCAGCCCGAGCCCGGCCGCCACCCGCGCCCAGCCGCCGGCCTGGTCCGCCTTGGTCTTATCCACGATGCCGGCTCGCCGGGTCTCGTCCAGCTGCATCCAGGCGATCGCGGCGCCGCCGAGGATGGCGGCCACGGGAATGAGCGTGCCCAGCGGGACGTCCACGCCCAGGAGCCGGGCAATCAGGATGGCCGCCGCCAGCAGGAGCCCGGCGCCGAGCAGGATTTCCTTGCCGTATTGCATGCCGGGGAACCGGCCGCGCCGGACGCCGGTGCCCCCGGCGCCTACGCTTCCCACCCCGGCGCTCCGGCCAGCGGCCGGTCCCTCCGCCACGGGTCCGCTCACGGCCGGGGCGATGGGCGACGCCGGCCGGCGGGCGTTGCGCTTGGCGCTCTCGTCCGCGGTGGGGACCATGATCCATAGCCACGCATAGAACGCGACGCCGGCCCCGCCGGCGAGCGCCGCCACCACCATGCCGATCCGTACCATCCGCACCGGCCAGCCCAGATGGACGGCCAGGCCGGCACAGACGCCGGCAATCACGCGGTCGCTGCTGCGGGCCAGCGGCGGGCGGGAAACGACTGTTGTCATGGATCAATCCAAACACGGACGGGGGTTTCCCGGAGCCGTTTTCCGGCCGAACCGGGGCCTACTCAGGGGCCGTTCAGGGTCTTCCCCAGTAGAGCCGGAACCGCGCAGGCGGCAGGATCGAAGTATGAACCCGCACACTCCGCACCCAGATGAGGACCCGAACGCATCGGGCCGCCCGGACAGCTCGCCGGGCACCACTCCGGACGGCTCACCGGAATCCCCGCCAGCCGGCCCGGCCGCGCCCGGCAGCGACTCCGCCACCGGACACACCGCCGGCCCCGCAGGCGATCCTTTCAGCAGCCCGACCGCTTCCGGCCCTGGCGCCCCCGGCGCCCCCGGCGAGGCGCCGCCCCTCTACCGGCCGGGCGGCCCGTACCCTGCGGGTCCCGGAAGCACCCCGCCGGCGTCGGCAGGTCACCCGCAGAATTTCTTCGACTGGATCCGCAGCCACGGGATCCACCGGGGCCGCGAGCGGTGGATCGGCGGAGTCGCCAGCGGGATCGCGCAGCGGTTCGGCGTCGACCCCCTGATCGTGCGCGGCATCCTGATCGTCCTGACAGTGTTCGCCGGCGTCGGCGTCCTGCTCTACGGCCTGGCCTGGGCCCTGCTGCCCGAGCCCGACGGGCGCATCCACGTCCAGGAGGCGGCCGCGGGACGCTGGAGCTCCGGCATGACCGGCGCCCTTATCACCACCCTTCTCGGATTCCCCGGCCTGGGCGGCGGGGTCTGGGGCTGGAGCCACGGCGGCTTTGCCGGCTTCGCCTGGACCGTATTTTGGGTCGGCGGCGCCATCTACCTGATCTACTACCTCACCCAGCGCAACAAAGCCCGGCACGGCGGCACCCCCATGTACAGCCGCCCTGGTCCCGGCTGGGCGCCAGCTCCGGGCGCACCCACCGACGGAACGACCCACAGCGCCTACGGCCAGGCCCACCCGACGCTCCCGCTGGACGGACTGCCGGCGCACACCCGGGCAGACGCGCCGGCTGGTGCCTCCGGCTGGTCGGCGCCTCCGGCTGGCGCCCCGCAGCCGCCCGCCGGGAACGCCGGCGGCTACGGCGGCGGCTACGGAGCGGGGGGCTACGGCGGCGGAGCGTACGGTTCCGTTCCCCCCGTCCCGGCACCGGCCCCGAAGCCACGCCACCCCGGCCCGGGGGCTCCGGCAGTCGCGATCGCGGCGGGCCTGGCCCTCCTTGTCGGCGGCGGCATCAAGGCGCTGGACGCCGCCCACGCCATCAACCTGGGCACCGCCGGCAACGCCGTGGTCTGGGCCAGCGGAGCGGCCGTCCTGGGACTCGGAATCGTGGTCTCCGGGCTCCGCGGCCGGAGCGCAGGCATCCTTGGATTCTTCGCCGTCGTCGCACTGATCATCGGCGGGATCTTCAACCTGGCGCCCAACGCCGACCGGGCACGGTTCCAACACGTCGATTGGAGCCCGACGAGCCTCGCCCAGGCAGCGGACGGCTTCGACATCACGGGCGGCAGCGGCACCGTTGATTTGACGCAGCTGAACCTGACCCCGCCGCTGGCCTCCGACGTCGTGGTCCGGCTCGATGCCACRGCCAGCAACGTCACAGTGGCCATCCCCGCCAACGTTCCCGTGCAGGTCCAGGCGGACCTGACCATGGGCAACCTAAACGACGGTGGGGGCAGCCACGGCGGTATGACCACCCAGCACAACGACTACAACACGGACAAACCCGGTGGACGCCTGATCGTCAAAGTCTCGGGAACCCTGAGCAACATCACCGTGAAGGAAGGGAACTGACATGAGCGACTTCGACAGGCCGGCGGACGTGCCGGCCACGACGGCCGTGGATTCCGGCGCTCCGCGGGCGCGGGTGGGGACCGTGGTCTGGGGACTGATCGTGCTGGCCCTGGCCGCGCTGATCATCATCTCCCGGCTGGGCCTGGTGGCCCTGAACGGAACGTACGTGCTCATCGGCCTGATGATCGGGGCCGGCGCAGCCCTGGTGGTCGGCGGCCTCCTGTCCGCCCGCAGGCGTGACAAAGACCTGACAACAAGGAAGTCTTGAAACATGGATAAGTTCTTCAGCATTGTCCGGGGCTTCGGCCTGAAGCGCGGCCCGCAGCGCTGGGTTGGCGGCGTCTGCGGCGGGATCGCCGCCAAGCTGAACGTCGACGTCGCGTTCGTCCGGATCGCGTACCTGCTCTTCGCCCTGATCCCCGGGCCCGCGTTCGTGTTCTACCTGGCGGCCTGGCTGATCCTGCCCGACCAGCGGAACGCAATTGTCCTCGAGACCTTCCTCGAACGGCGCGCCGGCCGGCCCTGAGCCCCTCCCCGCGACCGAGCACCGGCGGTCTCGAGCACCTGCGCACACAACAGTGCCCCTGCCATCCGGCGGGGGCACTGCCGCGTCCGGCGGGGGCACCGCTGGTCACGGTTTGTGTCCTTCCCCACATCCGCCAGTAGACTTCTACGTGAGCTCAGCGTGGCGCTCTGCCTGTAATCACCTTCGAACCAGGATTTGAGCCGAGACATGAAAATTGGAATCCTCACCAGCGGCGGAGACTGCCCCGGACTGAATGCCGTGATCCGCGGCGCCGTCCTGAAGGGCATCGCCGTCCACGGCCACGAGTTCGTGGGATTCCTCGACGGCTGGCGCGGCGTGGTCGAAGGCGACATCATCGACATCCCCCGCACCCTGGTCCGCGGCATCGCCAAGCAGGGCGGCACCATCCTCGGCACGTCCCGGACCAACCCGTTCGAGAACAATGGCGGTCCCGAGGTCATCAAGGCCAACATGGACCGCCTCGGCATCGACGCGATCATTGCCATCGGCGGCGAAGGCACCCTGGCGGCTGCCAAGCGGCTGACCGACGCCGGCCTGAAGATCGTCGGTGTGCCCAAGACGGTCGACAACGACCTCGACGCCACCGACTACACCTTCGGGTTCGATACCGCCGTCGAGATCGCCACCGAGGCCATCGACCGGCTGCGCACCACCGGCGAATCCCACCACCGGACCATGATCGCCGAGGTCATGGGCCGGCACGTGGGCTGGATCGCCCTGCACGCCGGGATGGCCTCCGGCGCCCACGCCATCCTGATCCCGGAGCAGCAGGCTTCCATGGAACAGATCACCGAATGGGTCGTCTCCGCCCACGAACGCGGCCGTGCACCCCTGGTGGTGGTCGCGGAAGGCTTTGTCCCCGAGGGCCAGGAGTCCCCGCACTCCGAGCGCGGGCTCGACACCTTCGGCCGGCCCCGCCTCGGCGGCATCGCCGAGCTGCTGGCCCCGGAGCTGGAGGCCCGGACCGGCATCGAAACGCGGGCCACGGTGCTGGGGCACATCCAGCGCGGCGGCGTTCCAACCGCCTTCGACCGGGTCCTGGCGACCCGCCTCGGCATGGCGGCCATCGACTCGGTCGTGGAACAGCGCTGGGGAACCATGGTCTCCCTGCACGGCACGGACATCGTCCACGTCGGGTTCGATGCCGCGCTCGGAAACCTCAAGAGCGTGCCCGCGAACCGCTATGAGGAAGCAGCCGTCCTCTTCGGCTAGGCCCCGTCGCGGGGGCGCGCACCGCGGCTGGGTAGGGTTGAGGCATGACTCTTTCGCCCGGCTCCGCCGACATCATCCAGCTCGCGTGGGCCCGGCGGCTGGGGCTCGACGACGGCGCATTCGCCGCCGCCGCCGGCACCCGCATCAGCCGGGCCGATGACGCGGCGCGTTCACTGCAGTTTGTCCGCCTGTTTGGCAGTTCGGTGCTGGTCGGCCCCCAGTGGGCGCTGGACGCCGCTGCCGGGTACTCCGACGAGGAGCTGGCCCAGCACGTGACGCTGCTGACCATCACCCGCGGGCACGGCGGCCACGGGCTGGGCGCCGCCGCACTGTTTTTCGCCGACGACCTGCCATTGCAGCAGCCCTCCGAGGAACTCAACGTCTCGCACGGGAATCCCGAGGCGATCGAGCTTGAATCGCTGTGCCCGCCGGATGACGTCAACGAGGTGGGCCTCGCTGACCTCGAGCACCGCTTCACGATCATGCACATGGAGGACGGGCAGCGTACCCCGGTGGCGTGCGGCGCCTACACGGAGTGGGAGGGCATCCTGGCCCAGCTCGGTGTGCTGGTGGCCCCGGACTGGCGACGTCGCGGCGTCGGCGCCCTGGCCGCCTCGATCGCGGCCCATGAGGCGCTGGCCTCGGGCCTGACGCTGCAGTGGCGCTCGGACGTCAGCAACCAGGGCTCGCTGGCGCTGGCCCGGCACCTGGGCTTCACCCCCGGCGGCATCCAGACCAGCGTATTGCTGGGCTAGCCCCGGTTGGCCTCCGCGCCGTCGGCTACGCCGGCGTTGTCCGCGGCCGGGACAGACGCCGGGGCAGCGGCGGGGGCACCCCAGCCGCCCTGCGGCTGCGGTTTGGCGAAGAACAGCGCCACCGCCGCACCCAGCAGGATGACGGCCGCCGGCAGCATGATCGACTGGCCCATCGCCGTCGAGAACCCGGCATGCAACGCTTCGGGCAGCTGTCCGCCGAATTCCATGGGGCTCGACTGCCGGCCCGCTCCGCCGGGCGCCGGCGGGAGTTCCGCCGCGAGCCTGGACTGGATCAGCACGGCGATGGCTGCGCTGCCGAGCACCGCGCCGATCTGCCGCGTGGTGTTGTAGACACCGGAACCGGCGCCGGCCTGCCGCGGGGGCAGATTACGGGTGGCTGTGGAGCTCAGCGGCGCCCAAATGCCGGCGTTCGCGAACCCCAGCACCGCGCTGGGCAGCAGGAACAGCCAGATGGGGGTGTCCGGGTGCATCAGGGAGGAATTCCAGAACAGGGCCACGGACATCAGGACCAGACCGGACGCCGTAATGTACTTCGGGTTGACCCGGTCGATGATCTTGCCCACCACGGGTGCCAGGCCGCCGGAGATGACGGCCATCGGGACCATCATGAGGGCGGACTGCGTGGGGGTGAGGCCGCGGACGATCTGGTAGTAGAAGATCAGCGGCAGGCTGAAGGCGGTAACGGTGAAGCCGACGGTGGTGATGCCGACGTTGGCCAGGGAGAAGTTCCGGTCCTTGAAGAGGCCCAGCGGGAGCAGCGGCTCGCCCTTGTTGAACCGCTGCCAGGCGACGAACGCGACCAGGACCACCAGGCCACCGATGATCAGGCCCCACACGGTGATAGGTCCGGTGATGGTGCCCCAGTCGTAAGTCTCGCCTTCCTGGATGCCGAACACCAGGAGGAACAGCCCGACGGCGCTGAGCAGGACACCGGGGATGTCGAACTTGTGCGGGTGGGTGCTGAGGCTGGGGACGAACCGCAGGGCAAGGATGAACCCGACGATGCCGACGGGGATGTTGATGAAGAAGATCCACTCCCAGCCCAGCCCGTCCACCAGGACGCCGCCGAGGATCGGCCCGACCAGGGTGGCGACACCGGCGGTCGCGCCCCAGATGCCCATCGCGGCACCGCGGCGGTCCGGCGGGAAGATCCGGGTAATGACCGCCATGGTCTGCGGCGTCATCATCGCGGCGCCCAGTCCCTGCAGGACGCGGGCCCCGATCAGCGTGTGCACATCCCCGGAGAGGCCGCACCACAGCGAGGCGAGGGTGAAGACCACCAGGCCGGCGAGGTAGAGCTTCTTCGGGCCGAAGCGGTCACCGAGCCGGCCGGTGATGAGCAGCGGGACGGCGTAGGCCAGCAGGTAGGCGCTGGTCACCCAGATCACGGAGTTGATGTCCGCGTTCAGGCCTTCCATGATCTTGGGGTTCGCCACCGAGACAATGGTGGTGTCGATCRGGATCATAAAGAACCCGATCACCAGTGACCAGAGGGCGGCCCACGGCCTGGCTACGTTTTCCATGCGGTTCCTTAAAGTGCGTATTGCCTGGTTAAGAGTCGAAAACCGGCGGTTCGTGCCGGCCGGGTGGTGCCGGTCTAGCCGAGAAGCGTCAGGATATCGTCGCGGCCAAACAACTGCGCGGCTGCCCGCGCGGAGGGGCTGCCGGCGTCGGGATCGGCACCGGCGCCCATAAGCAGCTCCACCACGTCGGCGTAGCCCTTGAAGACGGCGCCGGCGAGCGGCGTCTGGCCGCGGTCGTTGGCCGTGGTGGCGTCGCCGCCGTGGGCCAGGACCAGCCGGACCGTGTCCGCATGGCCGTGGTAGGCGGCGAGCATCAGCAGCGAATCGCCTGCGGCCGTGGTCAGGGTCGCGGGGGCGCCGGCAGCCAGATAGCTGCCGAGGAGGGCGGAATTTCCCTCCCGTGCCGCGTCGAACAGCGTGTGGGCGAGGGCGACGGCCTCGTCGTCGGGGGCGGCCGTTGCGGAGTCCGGTGTCTCCCGGGCGCCGGTCATCGGGTCCCCCGCAGGAATCCGGTCTGCCGGCCCACAACCTGCCCGGCGTCGGGCGCAACGATCGGCTCCTGGGCCGCGGCGTACGGTTCCTCGCCGTCCATAACCGTCAGCTGCTCGTCCGGTGAGACGGAGCGCTTGATGACCGCCAGGGCCACTGGGCCCATTTCGTAGTGCTGCCCGACGGACGTCACGGTCCCGACCTTCCGGTCACCGGCGCGGACCTCGCTACCGACGGCGGGCAGCGTGTGCTGCGAACCGTCCAGCTGCAGGAAGACCAGCCGGCGGGGCGGGTGGCCCAGATTGTGCACCCGGGCGATGGTTTCCTGTCCCTTGTAGCAGCCCTTGGCCAGGTGGACAGCGGTGCGCAGCAGGTCCAGTTCGTGCGGGATGGTCTTGTCGTCGGTCTCGGCGCCCCATCGCGGCCGCCACGCGGCGATGCGCAGCGCCTCGGCCGCGAGGACACCCGCCAGGGGCCGGTCCGCCACTGTCGCCGCCAGCGCGTCGGCCGGCACGAGGTACTCGAACCAGGGCCGCTCGAGTCCCGGGTGGGAGTCCTCCCCCACCACGGCGTACGAATAGCCGCCGGCTCCGACGTGCGGCCACGGGTCTTCCCAGACCAGCAATCCGGACCACTCGGGTACCGGCCGCGTGGATCCCACCACGGCCCACTCGGCGGAGACGTCGGCCACCTCGACCCGGAGCATGAACTTCATCCGGGTCAGCCACTCAGCCAGGGGCGCGGCCTCCGCGGCTTCGACGATCAGCCAGGTGGTGGCGCCGTCGTCGAGCACCCGGGCGTCAAACTCGATGCGGCCTTGGACGCTCAGCAGCAGCAGCTCGGTGGACTGGCCCGGCGGCAGGGCCGTGAGCTGCTGCGAGCTCAGGGTGTTCAGCCAGCTGAGCCGGTCGGGGCCGGCCACGGTCACCACGCCGCGCTGGGAGAGGTCGACGACGGCGGTGCCGGCGGCCAGCGCGCGCTGTTCGCGCAGCGGCTCGCCGTAGTGGGCTGCGACGCCGGCATCCGGGCCCGCCCCTTCGACGGCTCCAGGGCGCGACAGCAGGGGGCTTTTGGTAGTCATATGAAGTAGAAGTCCTCAGCGCTCAGCGGTATTCCGGATTTTCGAAGTCGAATCGTGTCCCGGCTTTCCATGCCTCGGGCAGGTTGCCGTAGGCCGGGATGCCACCGGCGTCCTTGAGCATCCTGGCCAGGTGCAGGAGGTTCCAGGTCATGAAGGTGGTGTTGCGGTTGGTGAAATCGCTTTCCGGTCCGCCGGAGCCGTCGTCCAGGTAACTGGGTCCCGGTCCCACGGCACCGATCCAGCCGGCGTCGGCCTGCGGCGGAATGGTGAAGCCGACGTGTTGAAGGCTGTACAGGACGTTCATGGCGCAGTGCTTGATGCCGTCCTCGTTGCCGGTAATCAGGCATCCGCCCACCTTGGGGTAGAACGCCCATTGGCCTTTGGCGTTCAGCTGGCCGGAGTGTGCATAGAGCCGCTCGATAAGTTTCTTGGTCTGCGAGGAGTTGTCGCCGAGCCAGATGGGTCCGGCCAGCACCACGATGTCCGCCTCCTGCACCGCCGGGTACAGCTCGGGCCACTCATCCGTGGCCCAGCCGTGCTCGCGCATGTCCGGGTAGACGCCGCTGGCGATGTCGTGGTCCACGGTGCGGATGACCCGGGTCGCCACGCCCTGTTTCGCCATGATCCGCCGGCTGACCTCGATCAGGCCTTCGGTGTTGGACGTTTCCGGGGACTTTTTGAGGGTGCCGTTGAAGAAAACGGCTTTCAGGTCGCTGTAGTCGGCCGGCTGGGCCGTTCGGGCGGCGGTGCCATTCGCTGTGTCATTCACTGTGGTGCTCCCTGCGTTCGCTGCGGACAACGGAAATCCAGTGAGACCCCGGCGCCTGGCCGGTCGGGGGTTTAGCCGATCTTGCTGAGGATGGCTGAAGCGTGGGCCTCGAGCCCGCCACCCGGTGTTGCGCCCTTGCCTGCGGCGACGTCCCAGCGCCACAGCAGCTTTCCCTCCACCAGCCCGAAGATCCGGGTTGCCGCGGTGTACTCCTTGGAGTGGCTGCCGCGCATCACCATGTCGGTGCTGAGCTGGATCTGCGGGCCCTTGATCTGGCCGTAGTACAGCTCGGAGATGCCGCCCGGGTGGGAGATGGAAACGGAAATGTCGAACCCGCCGTCGCTGTTGCGCAGTTCCTCGACCTCGTCCGCGCTCTTGAGCACGGGGACGATGTCGGCCGGGATGAGCCCGGGACCGCCGTCCTCATCGCGCTGCTTGCGCTCGAGCGCCCAGAATCCGGTCTCGACAGTGAGCGGACGGAGCTTGGTGCCCTGATCGTCCGTCAGCCACGATTCGGCCCGGTACTGCAGGTAGGGCAGGCCGTTGTGCGTGAAGGACACATGCTGGCTGAAGTGCTCCGAGTCCTCTTCGCCGGCACCTAGCCGGCCGGTGCCCTCCCACTCACCAATGAGCCAGGACAACGGAACAATCTCGGGTGTCAGATCTGTAGGAATTTCAATCGGCACAGCAGCTACCTCTGGAAACTACGGGTTCTGGACGGGTGTCGGGAAAGGTGTGTCTACTTCTGGCCCTTGAAAAGGCGGTACACCACAAAGCCGGCGAACCAGGCCATCGAGAGGCCGGCGACGGCGAGCAGGACAAGGAAGAAGATCTCAAATGCAAGTACGGACATGATGCCATCCTAACCCGTTAGTGAATGAGTAGTTTGTCTATGAAGTAGGCCAGCGAACCGACGGCGGAGACGGGCCCCAGACCCATGCCCAGCACTGCCGGAAGGTTCAGGGCCGAGCCGCGGATGATCACCAGCCGGCGGAAGCTGACCAGGACGGCGCCGATGACGATTCCGACCAGGGCGGCCGGCAGCACGGCAATGTCGGAGAGCACCAGGCCGGCCAGCGGACCCGCGAGGCCCGCACCTACGATGCCCAGCGGCGCGACGATCCTGTCGGGCCAGCGGATCAGGCCGGCCATGAGGGCAATCGCGGCGCTGATGGCGGCGATGAGCAGCATTTCCCGGACCCCGTTGAACCGCGAACAGGCGATCCAGCCGGCCCCCAGACAGGACAGGAGGACGCCGGCGCAGGAGCCGAGGGTGGATTCCAGCCGCTGGGCCTGGCCGGTGCCGCGGATCAGTTGCATCACGAATATCGCCATCACCCCGGCGGCGACGAACGCCGGCGTCCAGTCCAGGAAGCCCGGGGCGGGCAGGTAGGTGGCTGCGACGGCTGAGCCGATTCCGGGCAGTCCGATCAGTGCGGCGAGCGTTTTCTTGGCGGGGATGCCGAGGAAGTGCGGCCAGCCGATACCGACGCACGCGGCCGTGATGACCGCGACGGCGAGCAGGACTTCCGGGCTGGAGTACGCCCCGGCGATGATGGCGGCCACCCCGGCGAGCCCGATGACGCCGACGCTCCACGACTTCATGGGTGCTCCCCCGGGTTTGCCCCCGGGGCATGCCCCGGAATGCGCCCCATCAGGGCGCCCTCGACGCGGTCCCCCACGATCACTTCAGCCACGATCAACCGGTACCTTCGCTCACTGCGGACCCACTCGGCCTGCTCGACTCCGCCGGGCTGTTGGCCCGACGGGTCAATCCTGCCTTATATGAACGATTTGTGTCGGAGGGGAACCAATTCGGAGCAACGGAACAGTGTCCGCAGGGGGTCATTTGGGTATACTCAAAGCTCAGCTACGCTTCCTCCGGCTGCCGCGGTCCAGGGCACCAACCGGAAGTCCAGTACCGGCCGGTGGAAGCCCGGCTCAGACGCCCAATGATGCGCGGACACCCCTTGGAGGAACCATGTCGCACATCCTGCTACTGACGAACAGCACCGGATCATCGGTGGACGTCCTGCCTGCGCTTGAGTTGCTCAACCACCGCGTGCACATCCTCCCGGCCGAACCCACGGCCCTGCTCGAAACCGACCCGTGCGACATCGTTCTGCTGGACGCCCGCAAGGACCTGGTGGGCGCCCGTTCGCTGACCCAGCTGCTGAAGGCCACCGGGCTGAGCGCTCCCCTGATGCTGATCCTGACCGAGGGCGGCATGGCTGCCGTGTCCTCGGCCTGGGCAGTAGACGACATCCTGCTCGAATCGGCCGGCCCGGCGGAGGTCGAGGCCCGTATCCGGCTCGGCGTCGCCCGGGCGCAACCGGACCAGGACGACACCCCCACCGAGATCCGGGCCGCCGGCGTCGTGATCGATGAGGCCAGCTACACCGCGAGGGTCAACGGGGCGGCCCTGAACCTGACGTTCAAGGAATTTGAACTGCTCAAGTATTTGGCCCAGCATCCGGGCCGGGTGTTTACCCGCCAGCAGCTCCTCACGGAGGTCTGGGGCTACGACTACTACGGCGGCACCCGCACCGTGGACGTCCACGTCCGGCGGCTGCGGGCCAAGCTCGGCGCAGACCACGAGAACCTGATCAGCACGGTCCGCAACGTCGGGTACCGCCTGACGCTGGTCCGGCAGCCGGATGAGGAACTCACGGAGGCCTAAGGCCACGGCTGATCCACAGGCGGTTCGCGACACGAAAAAGCCCCGAACCAATTGGTCCGGGGCTTTTTTGCGCCGCTTGGCGCTGCAGTGGAGGACATACGGGTCGAACGTATCGAGGCCACCCCAGTGGTGGATCCCCCTCAAACCAACTCAGCGTTTCGAAGCGCTCAGCCGGATCAGATAATGACTATACGTGCCCCGGGCAAATGCATCAAATCGGCCCGGGACCCACGCGCGTCGGCCCGGCTGGCGTATAGCCTTGCAGCATGAGTCCCGCGAACCCGGCAAACTGGCCCGTACTCACCTCGCAGGGGGCTGTCGATGAACAGCTGCTGCGGGACGTCACCACCCTGGTGGCGGCCGCCGAGGAGTCCGACGGCAACCCGCCGCTCTCCGAACAGACCCTCGTCACGCTCCGCGCCCCGCAGGCGGGCCCGCACACTGTCTTGGCGCTCGCCCTCTATTCCCCCGACTACTCCCGCGAGGACGCAGGGGCGTCCGCGGGGGGATCCGCGCCGCGGGGCAACGACCTGGCCGGGGTCGCCGTCGTGGTTGGGGAAGCGGACGGGACCGGGGTCCTGGAAGTTGCGGTGCACCCCAATTACCGCAACCAGGGCGTCGCGGACCGGCTGGTGGGGGAACTGCAGGAGGTGCGCGGCTTCGCGGGCCTGAAGGCCTGGTCGCACGGCAACCACGAGGCCGCCGCGGACCTGGCCGCCCGCTACGGCTACGGCGCCGTCCGCGAACTGTGGAAGATGCGGCTCGCCACGGCGGCCTCGGAACTTCCCGACGCGGCGCTGCCCGACGGCGTCGCCCTGCGCAGCTTTGTGCCCGGCCGCGATGAGGAGGCGTGGCTCGCGGTCAACCGGGCGGCTTTCGCCCACCACCCCGAGCAGGGGAACATGAGCCGCGCCGACCTCGACGCGCGCATGGCCGAGCCGTGGTTCGACCCGGCCGGGTTCCTGCTCGCGGTCGACGCCGGGGACAGGATCCTGGGCTTCCACTGGACCAAGGTGCACCCGCGGCACGGCGAGCACCCGGCGATCGGCGAGGTGTACGTCGTCGGCGTCGCCCCCGAGGCGCAAGGCACCGGACTCGGCAAGGCCCTGACCGTCGCCGGCATCAAACACCTGCAGCACCAGGGCCTGCACGCCGTCATGCTGTACGTCGACGCGGACAACATCCCCGCCGTCGCACTGTACCGGCGGCTGGGCTTCTCGCGCTGGGACGTCGACGTTATGTACGCCCCGCTCGAGGGCCGGTAGCCGCACCGGCGGCCGGCTCCCCGGCACGGCCGAAACCTGGGCTCGCCCGGGAGCCGATTCCTTGTAAGGTTGAAGCTAAATCGCGCCAGCATTAGGAGAGACCATGCAACGGGAATCTGCCCGGACAGCCACGTCTGAAGCCGCTACGCGGGACAAAGCTGCGCGTCCTGTGCGTGCGCGGTTCGGTTCCTCCGAAGTGCCCGCCTCACGCGCCACCCAGGACCGGATCGACATCCCGGAGTTCGCCCCGAACCTGGAACCGGAAGGTGACATCAGCCCGGACCGATTCCTGGACCGGGAGCTGAGCTGGCTCGCGTTTAACTCGCGTGTGCTGGAACTCGCCGAGGACCCCAACCTGCACCTGCTCGAACGCGTCGGCTTCCTGTCCATTTTCGCGTCCAACCTCGATGAGTTCTTTATGGTCCGCGTGGCCGGCCTGAAGCGCCGCATCGCCACTGGCCTCGCCGTGCCCTCCCCCGCCGGCCAGAGCCCGATGCAGGTCCTCGAGCAGATCGGCGAGGCCGCACACCGGCTCGCGCAGCGGCACGCCCGCGTCTACGCCGAACAGATCCGCCCGGCGCTGGCCTACGAACACATCCACCTGATGCACTGGGAAGAACTCGACGACCAGGCCAAGGACCAGCTCAGCGCCATGTTCGCGGAGAAGGTCTTCCCAATCCTGACCCCGCTGGCCGTGGATCCGGCCCACCCGTTCCCGTACATTTCCGGGCTCTCGCTGAACCTCGCCGTGGTGGTCCGCAACCCGGTCAGCGACAAAGAGCTCTTCGCCCGCGTCAAGGTCCCGGACCAGCTTCCCCGGCTGATCTCCATCGACGGCCCGCGCGCCGGCTCCGTCCCCGGCCGGGTGGCACGCTTCATCGCCCTCGAGGAAGTCATCGCGGTCCACCTGGACCAGCTTTTCGCCGGTATGGAGGTCCTGGAGCACCACACGTTCCGAGTGACCCGCAACGAGGACGTCGAGGTTGAAGAGGACGACGCCGAGAACCTGCTGCAGGCGCTGGAAAAGGAACTGCTGCGGCGCCGTTTCGGGCCGCCGGTGCGCCTTGAGGTCACCAACGACATCAACCCCAACATCCGGGCGCTGCTGATCCGGGAGCTCGGCGTCGAGGAATCCGAGGTCTATTCCGTGCCGGCCCCGCTGGACCTGCGCGGCCTCTCCGTCATCGCCGGGATCGACCGCGCGGACCTGCACTACCCCAAGCACGTGCCGCACACCTCCCGGTACCTCAACGAGTCGGAGACCTCGAAGGCCGCCAACGTCTTCGCGGCCATGCGGCGGCGGGACATCCTGCTGCACCACCCCTACGATTCCTTCTCCACCTCGGTGCAGGCCTTCCTTGAACAGGCCGCCGCGGACCCGAAAGTGCAGGCCATCAAGCAGACCCTGTACCGCACCTCCGGCGACTCGCCGATCGTGGACGCCCTGATCGACGCCGCCGAGGCCGGCAAGCAGGTACTGGCCCTCGTGGAGATCAAGGCCCGCTTCGACGAGCAGGCCAACATCTCCTGGGCCCGGAAACTGGAGCAGGCCGGCGTGCACGTGGTGTACGGCATCGTGGGCCTCAAGACCCACTGCAAGCTCTCCCTCGTGGTGCGCCAGGAAGTGGACGGGCTCCGCCGCTACTGCCACATCGGCACGGGCAACTACCACCCGCGGACGGCCCGCTACTACGAGGACCTCGGCCTGCTGACCGCCAACGAGCAGGTGGGCGAGGACCTGTCCAGGCTCTTCAACCAGCTCTCGGGCTACGCGCCCAAGTCCACGTTCAAGCGCCTGCTGGTGGCGCCACGGTCCGTGCGTTCGGGCCTGATCGACCGGATTGAAACGGAAATCAGGAACGCCCGCGCCGGCATCGCCGCCCGCGTCCAGATCAAGGTGAACTCGATGGTGGACGAAGCCATCATCGATTCGCTGTACCGCGCCTCGCAGGCCGGGGTGCAGGTGGACGTTATTGTCCGCGGCATCTGCTCGCTGCGCCCCGGCGTGCCCGGACTGAGCGAGAACATCACCGTCCGGTCGATCCTGGGCCGGTTCCTGGAGCACTCCCGCGTCTTCGCGTTCGCCAACGCCGGCGATCCCGTGGTCTATATCGGCTCGGCCGACATGATGCACCGCAACCTCGACCGGCGGGTCGAGGCACTGGTGCAGCTGAGCAGCGGCGATGACACCACCTACGTGCTCGACATGCTGCGCCGCTACATGGACCCGGGCACCGCCAGCTGGCACCTGGACCGCAGCGGCGAGTGGATCCGGCACCACCTCGCCGAAGACGGGACCGCCCTGCAGGACGTCCAGTCGTGGCTGCTCGCATCGCGTTCGCGGCAGCGCCCGGCGAGCCTGCGCTGAGGCCGCCGGTTGTGAGCAGCGATTCCCTGGTCGCGGACCAGACCGACCATCCGGGTGAGCCGATCGCCGTCGTCGCGGCCGGTGCCCTGCCGTGGCGGGTCAACAAGGACAAGCTTGAGGTCCTGCTGATCCACCGTCCCCGTTACGACGACTGGTCGTGGCCCAAAGGCAAAATCGACCCCGGAGAGACCATTCCGGAATGCGCGGCCCGCGAGGTCGAGGAGGAAATCGGCCTCAAGGCGCCCCTCGGCATCCCGCTGCCGCCTATCCACTACCACGTGGCGGCCGGCCTGAAGGTGGTGCACTACTGGGCTGTCGACGTCGACGGCGCCGCGCTCCGGCCGGACGGCAAGGAGGTGGACAGCGTGATGTGGTGCGCCCCGGAAAAGGCTGCCGCCCTGCTGAGCAACCCCGGCGACCGTGCCCCGCTGGAGCACCTTGAGGCCGCCCATGCCCGCGGCGAACTGGATACCTGGCCGCTGCTGGTGGTGCGCCACGCCAAAGCCAAGCCCCGTTCCTCGTGGTCCAAGGCCGAGGGCGACCGTCCGCTGGCCGCCACCGGCGCCCGCCAGGCCCAGGCGGTGGGGCGGCTGCTGCAGGCGTGGAGCCCGTCGCGGGTGGTGACTAGCCCGTGGCTGCGCTGCGTGGCCACGGTGGCGCCGTACGCCAAGGCCGTCGACGCCAAGGTCAAACTGCACGAGTCGCTGACGGAGCACCTKCACGGGCGGAGCCCGCATAAAACCGCCAACGTCGTCGAGTCGCTCTTCGACAAGGGCCGCGCGGTAGCTTTGTGCACCCACCGGCCGGCTCTGCCGACGGTGTTCGCACAACTGGGCAAGCACATGAACTCCCGGCTGCGGGCGGCATTGCCGGCCAACGACCCTTACCTCTCCCCGGGGGAAATCATCGTCTGCCACGTCACGCATTCCAAGGGCAAGGTGGTGGCGGTCGAGCAATTCCGGCCGTTCGACGACTAGGTCCTTGACCCCGGGCAGCGCCAGGCCTAGTTTGTATCAAGTACTTGGTACATAACTAAGAATCTTGGGGGATTCATGCCGGGCGAGTTCTATTTTCCGTCGGCGCTGCTGGTCGGCCCGATCATCGGCGCGGTGGTGGTCTACCTCCTGCTCCGCTGGGTGGTCTGGGCGCCGGACACCGGGACGTCGCCGACGTCGGTCTCGCAGCATGCCCTCTGGGTGGGCGTCATCGGCTGGATGGCGAGCTCGCTGCAGGGGTCGATGAATCTCGGCATCATCCCCGCCAACCCCTCCGCCGGCAGCGTCCTGACAACCACTTGGGCGATCCTCCCCGCTCTGGCCTGGCCAGTGCTGGGATGCCTGGGGGTGCACGCGATTGGCCAGTTCAGCTATCCAGGGCCGCGGCGGTCGCGGCGGCAGACCGTGTTGTCGGTCCGGCGGATCCGGGACTTCCTGCCGCGCCGGCTCGCGGTGGCCACCGCCGTCATCTTTGCCGCCGCAGGGGCCCTGATCGCGACGGCAGCCACGCTCCCCGGCTTCGCCCCGGTGCCGGCCACGATGGTGGTCGACGGGCCATACACCCGCCAGACGGGCGGGGCAGACGGCCGGATCCCTGGGGTGGAACTGGCCGCCTGGCTGGGCGGATCCTTGGCCGTCCTCACCGGGGGGACGCTGCTGGTGTTGTGGCTTATCGCCAGCCGCCGCCAACTCGAGGCCCTCGACGCCGCTGACAACGCCACGCTGCGCACCATCGCCATGAACCGTCTCCTCCGGACCGTCGCCACCATCGCCGCGGGCCTGGGCATCATCGCGGGGAACTTTGCGGCGCATCCGGACCCGGCGGCCGGTGTGATGTCCTGGGTCAACCCGGCAGGCCTCGGCGGCATCGCGGTGCTGCTGGTCATGTGGGGCTGGCGGCCGCCGGTGCTGGCTGCCGCCGGGCTGGGGCCACGAAACCGGCCGGTCGAAGGCCTCCAGACCGGTGGCCGGCACCCGGCGGCCCGGCTGGTCGCGTCGCTGGGCCCCCTACTGGGCCTCGCGGCCGCCGTGCCGCTTCTGGCGGGCGTGTTCATCGTTCCCGGGGTGACGGCCGCCGCGGCCGGTTTCGGGATGGCCGGCTTCGCTACCGTGATGGCGGCCACCGTCCTGGTGGTGGTTGCCGCCGGGGAACTGCTCCTCCAGCACAACTATGGCGACCCCCGGGCGCCGCGCGACTGGCCACGGCAGCCGGTCAGCCCCGCAATGCTGACCACCGGCGTCGTGGCCGTGCTGGTGCTGGCGGTGGCGCTGGGCGTTACCGCGGCGGGCCAGGCACGCCTGTACGGGAATGCGGACTGGGGCCCGCCGGCCCTGCTGGTTGCGGCCGGCGTCGTGGCTTCGGTGCCCGCTCTCCTGGCCGCACGATACCGCCGCGGAGTGCCGGACCTGGCCGTTGGCATGGACGCCGCGCTGCGAGCCGTCACCGTCCACCGGATCGTGCGGACGGTGGCGGCCCTGTTCCTCGCCCATGCCGCCGTGCTCCTGCTGAGCCAGGGCCCGGCCTGGGCTGCAGTTTTCGCGGCCGAATCCTTTGGCGAACCGCTTAACCCCGACGCCGGGTCGTGGTGGCCGGCCACCCTCGCCGGTGCGGTCCTCGGAACCGCGGCCACCGTCGTCGCCCTCATCCCCGTCACCGGCCCGGACCGCCTGCCGGCCAGGCCTGTGGCGCGGCGGGACAAAGAACCCGCGGCATGAGCGCTGGGATCACCGTCAACCTGCGATCCGCCACCCCGCCCTACGAGCAGATCCGGGGCCAGATCGCCGCCCTGGTTGCCGCCGGGGCGTTGCCGCCGGGAACCCGGCTGCCCGCGGTGCGGCGGCTCGCCGCGGACCTCGGTATCGCGGCCGGGACGGTGGCCCGCGCCTACAAGGAGCTGGAGCAGTCCGGGCTCCTGGAAACCGGCCGGCGCAACGGGACCAGGGTTGCCGCCGCGGCGGCTCTCCCCGCTCCGGCCGGCGGCCCGGCGTCGTCGGCCACCACGGAGGTCAGCGAGGCCGTCGACCGCCTGGTCGCGGCCGGCCGCCGCGCGGGGATGAACGACGGCGCCCTGCTGGCAGCAGTGCAGGCCAGGCTCGCCCTGCGAGACGGATACGGCCCCGGCGCGAGGACTCAGTAGACTGGAACGGTGAGCATCCCAACGCCCTACGAAGACCTCCTGCGCGATGTCCTGGAGCACGGCACGTACAAATCCGACCGCACCGGAACGGGCACACGCAGTGTGTTCGGCCGGCAGATGCGGTTCGACCTGGGCAGCAGTTTCCCGCTCATCACCACCAAGCGCGTCCACTTCAAATCCGTGGCTGTTGAGTTGCTGTGGTTCCTCCGCGGTGACAGCAACGTGAAGTGGATGCAGGACCAGGGCGTCACCATCTGGAATGAATGGGCAGGCGCCGACGGCGAACTCGGCCCGGTCTACGGTGTGCAGTGGCGCTCCTGGCCCACGCCTGACGGCGGCCACATCGACCAAATCGCGGAACTGGTGGAGAACCTCCAGGCCAACCCGGACTCGCGCCGCCACATTGTCTCCGCGTGGAACGTCGCCGAGCTGAAGAACATGGCCCTGCCGCCGTGCCACGCGTTCTTCCAGTTCTACGTCGCCGACGGCAAACTCTCCTGCCAGCTGTACCAGCGCTCCGCCGACACGTTCCTCGGCGTCCCCTTCAACATCGCCTCCTACGCCCTGCTGACCTGCATGCTGGCCCAGCAGACCGGGCTGGAACCGGGCGAGTTCGTCTGGACCGGCGGCGACGTCCACATCTACGAGAACCACCTCGACCAGGTCCTCACCCAGCTGCGCCGTGAGCCCTACGAGTACCCGCAGCTGAAGATCACCCGCAAGCCGGACTCCATCTTCGACTACACCCTCGAGGACTTCGAGGTGGTCGGCTACCAGCACCATCCCACGATTAAGGCCCCGATAGCAGTATGAGCAACGCAACCAGCGAACCCACCCAGTTCACCGAACAACTGCGCGGCTCCGTGACCGGGCTTGGCCTGGTGTGGGCACAGAGCAGCACCGGCGTCATCGGCCAGGCCGGGGCCATGCCGTGGCACCTGCCCGAGGACATGGCGCACTTCAGCCGGCTCACCACGGGGCACCCCGTCATCATGGGCCGTAAGACCTGGGAATCCTTCCCCGACAAGTACCGGCCGCTGCCGGGCCGGACAAACATCGTCATCACAAGGACGGAAAACTGGGGAACGACCCCGGATGCCGCGGGGGCCCAGACGGTCAAATCCCTCGACGATGCGCTGCTGGAATCCCAGTTCGCGCCGGGCCAGGAGATGGTCTGGATCATCGGCGGCGGCGAGATCTTCAACCAGTCGGTTGACCTTGCCGACCTCGCCGTCGTCACCACGATCGACACCGCCGCCGAGGGTGATACCTTCGCGCCGGAACTCGGCTACGAATGGACCGCATCCGCCAGCCTCCCGCCGGACGGGTGGCTGACCGCTGCGAACGGCACGCGCTACCGCATCACCCTCTGGCGCCGGACGGAGTCCAACTGATGTTGCGCAAGCCCGAAACCCTCTTCGTCCTGGGCTACATGCTGCTGCCGTTGTTGGCGCTGCTGTCCGCGATCGTGGGGCTGACCATGATCCTCGGCGGCAACAAGATCGCCGGCGCCATTGTGCTGGTCATCGTCACCCAGATCTTCGCCTTCGGCGCCGTGTACGCCCTGCGGCGGCGCAAGAGCGCACTGCTGGCAGAGTCCGACGGCGAGTAGCGGCGACGGCGGCCGGTCCAGGGCCGCGGCCTCAGCGACCGTATGGGGAGATCACCCCATCGCGCCATCACGGCGGCCGGGTTAGATTGGGGCCGGTCAGAATAATGGCCCGAGTGCGTTTGCTCAGAATGCACGAGGTCTTGGCGGCGGCCCGTTAGGCTGTTGCCCGTGAAGGGGGATGCCACCATGGCAGGAAACTTGTGGGGCGCTGACGTCGCGCAGTTGCGGATGCTGGCGCAAAATTTCGGCCAGACGTCGGAGACATTGCTGCAGCAGTCGACCGCCCTGACGTCGGCCATCAACAACAACACGTCGTGGAAGGGCGCCGACAGTGCCCGGTTCACCTCGGACTGGAACGGCAGCCACCGCGCCATCATCCAGCAGACCGCCCGGGCCCTCAAACAGGAATCCCGGCGGCTCATGACCCAGGCCGACGAGCAGGAGAAGGCCAGCAACGCCGCTCCGGGCTCCGGCGGCGGTCCGCTGGGGCCTCTGGGCCACGGGGCCGGGGCGTGGGCGGCGGCCGGCGGCATACTGGCCGGCGGCGTCGCGGGCATCAAGGGGTTTATGGGGGTCCAGAAGAACATCAAAGCCCCCCTCACCCTGGCCAAGACGGTGGGCCAGTACGGCTGGGTGCTGAAGAACCAGCGTGAGGACCTGGTCAAGGCGCTCTTCACCAAGGGCCGGCACAGGCTAGGCGGCCCGGGCTTC
This sequence comes from Arthrobacter sp. 05L45_2, assembly GCF_056397525.1. NCBI lineage: Bacteria > Bacillati > Actinomycetota > Actinomycetes > Micrococcales > Micrococcaceae > Arthrobacter > Arthrobacter sp. 05L45_2. The sequence goes on from NZ_JBFTNO010000003.1 coordinate 34,318, forward strand.
GAGATGCGCAACCTCTGGCAGACCACCGCGGGGAATAAGACCCTCGAGGGGCTGCTCAAAGATTCGTCCAAGGCGAGCCGCACCCTGAACGCCATCGACAAGGCTTCGGATGCCGCGTCGTTGAAAAACCTTAACAGCTTCATCAAGCCGCTGGACAAGCTCGGCGGCCTGGTCGCCGAGAAACCCTGGCTTGGCGCCGGGAAGAGCTGGGAGTGGCTGGGCAAATCCGGCATCGCGCGCGGACTCGGCTGGGCCGGAGTCGGTTTCAACACTTTTGACTCCGTCTCCAAGTTCGCCGACGGCGACATCAAGGGCGGCGCGTTCAGCGCCGGCAAAGCCGCACTCGGTGTGGGCTGCTTCCTACCGCCTCCCGTCGGGACCGTCTGCCAGGTYGCCAGCGTGGGAATCGCTGTCTACGAAAACTGGGGCACCATCACCAGCGTGGGCAAGGACATCGGCGAGGGTGTGGTCAACGCCGTGAAGGATCCCGGCAAGTTCGTCAGCGACACCGCCAACAACGTCAAGGATGCAGGAAAGTCCGTGGCCAAGTTCTTCGGCTTTTGAGATTAGGAGACCCAGATGACCGTCCAGCACGAAATGACCCAGGAACCACGCCTCGGCGTCGATGTCATTGGCTTTGGCGTGGGCGAACTCGCCTACCTGCTCAACGTCTTTGAGGGCCCGGCCCGTGACCGCTCCGTCAGTGTTTTCCGGGCTGAGGAGCTCGTCGAGGACTCCACCCTGAACACCGCCGGCGCGTCATCCCTTCTGGCCCGGGATCTCGCCCTCGTCTCCGACGACGACGAGCTCGGGGTCAAGGGGGTGGCCGCCGCCGTCGCGACCGCCTTGGGCCAAGCGACGCGCTGGACCGAAATATCGCTGCTGACCGAGGACAGCATGGATAACGTGGTGCTGCTCGAGGCCCCGGACGTGTCCCTGATGCTTCAGCCCCGCGCCCTGGGCACCTGGTTCGCCTTCGCCCAGGACCCCACCATCAGCTCCGCGGAGGCCAGCCTCCGAGTGCTCCGGCAGCACATCGACGAACACCCGGGCGGCACGGCGTATCTGGTGTTCAAGACGCTCCAGGACGAGAAGCACCTGCTGATCCGCCGCGACGGTGACAGCTGGGCAACCGGGGTGCCCGACTTCGCCACCGACGAGGTCGCCGAGAGTGCTCCGCTGGACGACGCAGGCGTGCTTGCTGCCATCAAGGAGTCCCGTGGGGAGGCGTGACCGGGACGTCCCCCAGGAGCCTGGTTACACGGCGCCGCCGCCTCCGGAGACGCCCATGAAGCACCGCCTGGCCGAGAACGGCGAGATCGTCAGCTATACCGACGAGGAATACGGGGTCCGCAAGGACGACGGTCTCGGCGTGATCAAGCCGGTGAACTCCTCCGGCGGACTGCTTTTCCTGTCCACACTGATCACGGCCCTGTTCGGGCTGATGCTCTACGGCGTGGTCCAGATGGCCCTCACCGACCAGTGGCACATCATGGGCGAGATTTGGTGGATGTACGTGCTGGTCCTCATTCCGCTGTTCGCCGGCTGGGCCGGGTATTTCAAGGAACGCCGGGCCGAGAAGCTGCGGGCTGCCCGGAATCTTCCCCGGCCGGCCGAGTAACCACCTGGCGGTCCGCGCCGTGGCGTGACGTAACCGACTGCGGCCGGGCCGCCGCGAAGTCTAAACTGGCCCAATGACTACAGCAGCTACCCCGTCCGTCGGACTGGTCGGTTGGCGTGGCATGGTCGGCTCCGTCCTGATGCAGCGCATGCAGGACGAGGGCGACTTCGCCAACATCAACCCGGTCTTCTTCTCCACCTCGAACGCCGGAGGCGCCGCCCCGGACATCGCCGGCGCTGCTGCCGGTGCGGCCGGCAAGCTCGAGGACGCGTTCGACGTCGAAACGCTGGCGAAGCTGCCGATCATCGTGACTGCCCAGGGCGGGGATTACACCAAGCAGGTGCACACCCAGCTGCGGGACCGGGGCTGGGACGGCCTGTGGATCGACGCGGCGTCCACGCTGCGCATGAACGACGACTCGATCATCGTGCTGGATCCGATCAACCGCGACGCCATCGACGCCGGCCTCTCCGGCGGGGTGAAGGACTACATCGGCGGCAACTGCACTGTCTCCTGCATGCTGATGGGCCTCGGCGGCCTGTTCAAGAACGGCCTGGTGGAGTGGGGCACGTCCATGACCTACCAGGCAGCCTCCGGCGGCGGCGCCCGGCACATGCGCGAACTGCTGAGCCAGTTCGGCACGCTCAACGCCGAGGTCAGCAGTGAATTGGACGACCCGGCGTCGGCCATCCTGGAAATCGACCGGAAGGTCCTGGCGCACCAGCGCACCGCGATCGACGCGACCCAGTTCGGTGTTCCCCTGGCGGGCTCGCTGATCCCGTGGATCGATGCGGACCTCGGCAACGGCCAGTCCAAGGAAGAGTGGAAGGCCGGGGTGGAGACCAACAAGATCCTGGGCACCACCGGGGCTGACCGCGTCATCATGGACGGCCTGTGTGTCCGGATCGGCGCCATGCGGTCCCACTCGCAGGCGCTCACCCTCAAGCTCCGTGAAGACCTCTCCGTCGCCGAGATCGAGAAAATTGTGGATGCGGACAACGAGTGGGCTTCCGTGGTGCCMAACACCAAGGAAGCCTCCATGGCGGATCTCACCCCGGTGGCAGCCTCCGGCACCCTGGACATCCCGGTGGGCCGGATCCGCAAGCTCGAAATGGGCCCGGAGTACATCAGCGCCTTCACGGTCGGCGACCAGCTCCTGTGGGGCGCGGCCGAACCCCTGCGGCGCATGCTCAAGATCGCTACCGGCAACCTCTAGGGCGCCCCCTCCCCCAGGAACCGCCGGTACTTCGCGGCCTGCAGCTCAAAGGATCGACGGGCCGCAGGCCGCAGGCCGTTAACGGCGTCGAACGGTTCCGGCACCACCGTCCGGCCGCGGGCATTTCCGGGCGCCGACCAGGTGCCGACGACGGCGCCGCCGGCCACGATAGTCTTCTTGAAAACACCGTTGCCGCCGGGGACAATCCTGTCCGCGTGTTCCGCGGCCAGCGCCACGGACCGGTCCATGTATCCCAGGAGGAACTCATCGAACCCCGGCAGCGCCAGTACGGAGCGCTGGCCGGGGACGGCGGCGTCGTCGAGCAGTGCTGCCGTCTCCGGCGAGAGCCAGTACTGTGTCCCGTCGAACTCCAGGCAGACCAGCTGGTCGCGGACGGCGGCCAGCGCCGCGCGGGTTTCGGTCAGGGGTATGCCGGACCACCAGGCGAAATCCCGTTCCGTGGCAGGGCCGTGGCTCCTGAAGTAGCGCAGCAGCCACTCGGCGACGCCTTCCGCGCGCTCCAGCTGGCGGGACTCCTTGACCCAGTCATCAAAGGCCACCACCAGCTGCTGGTTGCCTGCCAGGGGGCCCTGCACCAGCCACCCCTGCTGGCAGAGCATGGCCAGCAGGTGGATGCCGCGCTGGCCCGCCGTGGACTGCCCCGCCCGCTCGAAGACCTCGAAGAGCCCGGCCCGGCTGACCGCGGCCCCGCCGGTGACCCGGTCCAGCGCTGCTGCCGCTGCGGCGTCCACATCAGCGGCGGTGATTTCCAGCTCTCGGTGCCGCCCGGCCAGGCTTTTGATCAGGCGGCCCGAGGTTATCTCGAGGATCCATTTCAGATCCTCCGGTGCCAGCAGGTGGAGGGTGCCGCGCATCGGCCACGACCGGACTATCGTGCCGCCGTCCAGCGCCGCGMGGACATCGGCGATGCGCGAGCCCGGCGCACGCTGCCCCACCGCCCACAGCGCGGCCTGCAGGTCCTGCGCCTGCATGGCGGTCATGGCCCGGACCGCGGCCTCGACGGACCCGAAGCCGGGGCCGGACAATCCCTGCGAGACCAGCCGGAGCCGGCCCATAACACCCCGGCTCAAACGTGTGCGCACCACTGCTGCCATGCCATCATCCTAGGGCCGGGGTCCGACACTGCGGACGGATGGCGGCCGCAACCGGCCCGGCAGCTAGGCCTGCGTCCCGGTTTCCGCCGCAAGTTCCAGTGCCCAGTGCCCTCCCAGCCTGCGCCCAGCCGCGTTGATTAAAGTGGATGCATGACTTTGGGAGATGTGTGGCCGCTGCTGCGGCCCGTGTGCAGGAGGCTCGCCCTGCTGGGCTGGGCCTCCAGCGCCGCGGGCATGGCGGCCGGACTGGCCGTCGCGATCGCCAGCGGCACCCGCCTCTCCCCCATGATGACCACCTTCCAGCTGGTATCCACCGTGTGCATGGTGGTGGCAGTTGCCAGCTTTGTCACCGCAGCCATGATGCAGCGGCGGCCGGCGTCGCGGGACTCTGCGTTTCGGAATGGAGGGCGGCGGGACATCCCGCGGCGGGACACTGACGTGGACCCCGGCGCCGAGTTCCCGGCCACAGTGCACAGCTTCCTGCTCGGGTCCTTGGCCCTGCTGGCCGGTGCCGTGGCGTTCGCCTGCGCCGGCCTCATGCTGCGAAGCGGCCCCAGCGCACAGTCGGTGGCGTTCTGCCAGGTATTCCTGTTGGGCGCCGCGGCGTCCGGATTCACCTTTATGCTCTTCAGCAAGGTAGCCCCGCGCCGCGGCAGGCACTGAACCCGGCGGCGGCCGGCGTCGGCGTCGGTGGCGACGACGGTGGCATGTCCTAGAGTCCTACCCCGATCAGCAGCGGCTCCGGGTGCAGTTCGATGCCAAACCGGTCCATGACGCCGCGGCGCACCTCGCGGGCGACCGCCAGCAGGTCAGCCGTGCTGGCGCCGCCGCGGTTGGTAATGGCGAGCGTGTGCTTGGTGGACAGTGAGGCTCGGCCGCCGGAGACGCTGTCGGGCTCAAGTCCGAATCCCTTGCCGAAGCCGGCCTTGTCGATCAGCCAGGCCGCGGAGAGCTTCGTCAGCCCGTCGCTGCCGCCCGGGTAGCGCGGGGCGTCGTCGGGCAGCGCAGCCGCCACCTCGGCCGGGACGATCGGGTTCGTGAAGAAGGACCCCGTGGAGTAGGTGTCGCGGTCTGCGGGATCCAGGACCATTCCCTTGGCGGCCCGGAGCCTGAGCACCTCGCGCCGGACATCGTTTGAGTAGGCGCGCTGGCCGGGTTCAACGCCGAGGGCACGGGCCAGCTCGGCGTAGCGGACCGGTGCACTCATCCGGCCCAGCGGGAGCTGGAATTCCACGGTGAGCACCACGTAGCGCGGGGACCCCTCCGTGGTGGCCTGCTTGAGGATGGAGTCGCGGTAACCGAACTTCAGCTCGGAGTTGGTGAAGGTCTGCACGGCGTTACGCTGCCGGTCCCAGGTCCGGACGGCGGCAATGGTCTGGGAGACGTCGGCACCGTAAGCACCGACGTTCTGCACCGGGGTGGCACCGGTGGCGCCGGGGATCCCGGACAGCGCCTCGACGCCGGACCAGGCGTGCTTCACGGCGTGCTCCACAAGGGCGTCCCAGTTATGGCCGGCCTGGACCACCACGGCGACGCCGCCGCAGGAGTCCTCCGCGTTGACGGTGAAACCCTCTGACGCGATCTTCAGGACCGTGCCGGGGAACCCGTCGTCGCCGACCAGCAGGTTGGAGCCGCCGCCGATGATCAGCAGCGGCTCGTCGGCGTCGTCGGCTGCCCGGACAGCGTCGATGATCTCCGGCTCGGTCCGGGCTTCGACGTAGTTCGCGGCCGGGCCGCCGACGCCGGCCGTGGTCAGGGCGGAAAGCAGAGTTTGGGTCACCCCTCCAGCCTAGCCGGGTTCGGTGCGCGCCCGGAAAGGCGATGGGTGGGCCCTACGTGGCTTTGCGGGCCACCGGGGAGAGCAGGAAGCTGACCACCAGCATCACCATAACGGCCAGCAGTGAGTGCAGGATACCGACGTGCTCGGCCAGCAGGCCCAGCAGCGGTGGACCGCAGAGGAAAGCCCCGTAGCCGATGGTGGACACCACCGAGACACGCGCGGCGGCCTTGAGGGGGTCGTCCGCGGCAGCGGACATGCCAACCGGGAACCCCAGCGAGGCCCCAAGCCCCCAGACCGCGAGGGCGACGTACGCCAGCCAGGGAACCGGCGCGAAGACAAAGAGCGCCAGCCCGGCGACTGCCAGTGCCGCGCACCAACGCATCACCGGAACCCGGCCGTACCGGTCCAGGACCACGGTTCCGACAAACCGGCCCACGGTCATAAACGTGACGAACAGGCCGTACCCGGCGGCCCCGGCGGCGTCGGACTGGCCGTGGCCGTCGGCCAGCGCCAACGCGACCCAGTCCCCGGCCGCGCCCTCGGCCAGCGCGAGCCCCAGGACCAGGACGCCGAGGAGCAGGGTCCGGCGGTCCCGCCAGGCCTGAGCGATCTGCCGCTTGTTATCTAGCGGCGCCTCGGGGCCCGGGCTTGCCTGGCTGATGATGGGCAGCGGGCCGGTGGACGGGTCCTCGAACGTGTCCGTGCCGGCCGGGGCGAAGGCTTCACCCTGCTCTACCGGTGTGATGTCGGCACGGAACCAGGCCGCGGCGGTGGCCACGGAGGCTGCCACCAGCAGGCCGACGGCGGCCAGGTGCCAGAACACGGGGATACCCGCGCCCGCGGCCCAGGCGCCCGCTCCGGCGCCGGCGACGGTGCCGAGGCTGAACGCACCGTGCAGCCGGGGCATGATGTGCCGCCGCACGGCGCGTTCGACGGCGGCGCCTTCCACATTGGAGGCGGTGTTCCAGCTGGCGGTGCCGAGTCCCACCACCACGAGTCCGGCCGCAACCGCCAGCGGGTTGACCAGCACGGACGTCCCGAAGCCGGCAAGGACCAGGCCCGCGCCCACCATGATGCTGCCGATCCGGATGGTCTGCTTGGAGCCAAAGCGCAGCACGATCAGCCCGGACGCGGACACAGACACGAAGGAGCCGAGCGTCATACAGAGCAGGAGCAGCCCGACGTTGCCGGGCGTGAGGTCGAGCCCGTCACGGATGGCCGGCAGCCTCGAGACCCAGCTGGCGAAAGCTATCCCGCTGAACGCGTAGGCGGCCACCACGGCGTTGCGCCACCGCGTGACTTCGGCGGATTGTGGGGCGCGCACCCTCACGGCAGCATCATGGGCTCAGGCCAGCCTGACGACGGCCTGGGCCTTCATAAGGACTTTCTGCCCGCCCGCGACGACAGTGAGGTCAACCCGGACGGTGCCGGCGTCGGCGTCTAGCGCCCCCACGGCGCCGCTGACCTCGATCACCGCACCGGCGTCGTCGGAGCCCGTAGTGTCCGCCACCGGGACCGGCTTGCTGAAGCGGGTCTGGAAATCGACGACGGCGGCCGGGTCGCCGGCCCAGTCGGTCACCAGCTGGACGGCGGCACCCATGGTGAACATACCGTGCGCGATCACGCCGGGCAGGCCGACGCCGGTGGCGAAGTCGCTGTTCCAGTGGATCGGGTTGAAGTCCCCGGAGGCACCGGCGTACTTCACGAGGTCGGTGCGGGTGACCTCGATGGTGCGGCTGCCCACGGCCTGGCCGACGGTGAGTTCTGAAAGTGTGAGGCTCATGGTTACTGTCCCTCTCCGCGGACCAGGATGGATGAGGTGGTGGTGGCGACGGCGTCCCGGGCACCGGATTCCCCGCCGGTCGGGGCGAAGATCTCCGAACGGGTGGTGATCATGGCGCCTCCCCCCATGGCGCGGACGCCGTCGACGTGCAGTTCGGCCACGAGGCGGTCGCCGGCCACGATGGGCCGGTGGTGGACGAAGCGCTGGTCCGCGTGGACCACACGGGAAAAGTCGATGCCTGAATCCGGGTCCTCGATCAGCTGCGCGTCGGCGCGCTGCGCGACGATGATCGCGAACGTGGGCGGGGCGACGAGGTCCTGATGGCCGAGCGCCCGGGCGGCGTCCACGTCGAAGTGGGCGGGGTGCGTGGCCTTGACGGCGCGGGCGAACTCGCGGATCTTCTCGCGGCCGACGTCGTACACCTCTGCGGCAGGGTAACTGCGGCCCTGCAGGTCCGGATTGATAGTCATGGTTCCAGCCTAGCGCCCTGCCTTCGGATGGATTTCCGCGTTACACGCGGGGGCGGGGCGGGGTCTTGCATCCCAACGATATGATGGAAACATCATTTCATCAATCCGTGGTTCGGGTTTTCGCCGGACCGCCAGCCAGGAAGGGCGAAGGACCGCAGTGATTTCCTCCGCGCAGACCCCCTTGTACGAAATCAAGGCCAACTTGTTCAAGGCCCTCGCCCACCCGGCACGTATCCGGGTGCTGGAACTGCTGGCGGCAGCCCCGGACACCTCGGCGCAGGTCAGCTACCTGCTGGCCGAGACCGGACTGGAGGCCTCGCATCTTTCCCAGCATCTGGCCACGCTCCGTAGGCACGGTGTGGTGACCTCGGTCCGGACGGCCAACGCCGTGACCTACCGTCTGGCCCACCCGAAGGTCGCCGAGCTACTCGCCATCGCCAGGACCTTCCTGCTGGACAGCCTGGCGGATTCCGGCGAACAGCTCCGGCTGGCGCAGGAGTTGCCTGCCGCGCCCCTACCGGGTTCCGCATCATGACCGCCGCGACGGCGACCGGGCTGGCGCGGGGCACCCGGGGATCTCTCATCCGGCTCCTGCCCTCCCGCCGTGATTACGACGGGCTGCGGGGCTCGTGGCGGACGGACCTGCTCTCCGGCGTCACCGTGGGCATCGTTGCCCTGCCACTGGCCCTCGCCTTCGGAGTCAGTTCCGGCGTCGGCGCGGAGGCCGGGCTCATCACTGCGGTAGTAGCCGGACTGGTGGCTGCCGTCATGGGTGGCTCACACGTCCAGGTTTCCGGGCCCACCGGTGCCATGGTGGTGGTGCTGGCCCCCGTCGTCGCCGAGCACGGCACCGGCAGCATCGCTCTGGTATCCGTACTGGCAGGACTCCTGGTCATCATCCTCGGTATCAGCGGCCTGGGCCGGGCCGTCGCGTACATCCCATGGCCGGTCGTGGAGGGATTCACCCTTGGGATCGCCGCCATCATATTCCTCCAGCAGGTGCCAATGGCCACCGGCACAGCGGGGGTGCCCGGCCACAACACCGTGCTGGCCGCCGTCGAGAGCGCCACCAAAGCCACGGCGCCCGCCGTGCTGCAGACCCTGGCCGTCGTGGCAGGCGTCGCCGCAGTGATGATGTTGCTGCCCCGGCTGAACAAGGCCATCCCGGCCAGCCTGGCCGCGGTACTTCTGGCCACGGTGGCCGCCGAGCTCCTAAACCTGCCCATTCCGCGGATCGGCGCCCTGCCGCACTCCCTGGCCGCGCCGTCCCTGCCGGCGCTGGATCCTGCGTCCTTGCCCGGGTTGTTTGCGCCCGCCCTGTCCATCGCCACGCTCGCGGCCATCGAGTCCTTGTTGTCGGCCCGGGTGGCATCCGGCATGGTCGGCCCCGACGGCCGGCCCACCGGCACCTACAGCCCGGACCGCGAACTTACCGGCCAGGGCCTGGCGTCGGTGGCGGCGGGGTTCTTCGGCGGCATGCCAGCCACGGGGGCCATCGCCCGGACCGCCGTCAACGTCCGTGCCGGAGCGAAGACCCGCCTGGCTGCGGTGGTCCATGCCCTGGTGTTGCTGGCCATCATCTACCTCGCAGCAGGCCTGGTGGGCCGGATCCCACTGGCGGCACTGGCCGGAATCCTGATGGTCACGGCCACCCGCATGGTCTCCCGGCAGACCGTGGCTGCGGTGCTGCGCTCCACCCGCGCAGACGCCTTCGTCTTTGTCCTGACAGCGCTGATCACCGTGGCGTTCGACTTGATCGTCGCGATTGAGATCGGGCTGGTCGCGGCCGCCGTATTCACGCTGCGCAAGTTCGCCTCGCTCAGCGGCGTGCAGCGCGAAGACATCCCGGGACCGGCGGCACCTGGAGACGGACGCATTGCCGTCCTCCGGCTGGACGGTGCCATGTTTTTCGGGGCAGCGGAGCGCGTCCTGCAGGAGATCAGCCAGGTCAAGAACATCCAGGTGGCAGTCATCCGGCTCTCCCAAGTCCGGATGCTCGACGCGACCGGGGCGCACACACTGGTGGACGTCATCTCGGCCCTTGAATTGCGCGGCGTCACCGTCCTGCTCAAGGGTGTCCAACCGCAGCAC